>JAFWTK010000297.1 GCA_017518935.1 Prevotella sp. | reverse complement strand
GCTTTCTCGGTGGTTTCCTGGTCAATCTGTTCAGCGATATGGAGTTCTTTGCCGGGATGACGCCCGGATACATCGCCGGCGCCTCAGAGCGGCCCGGAAGGACTTCCTGGGGCGGCTCAGGGCAGTATTGGGAAGATACCTGGGTGGAGAAGAAAAACGCCTTCTCGTTGACCCTGGACGCCGGAATGACCCTCAATTACAGCATCTGGCGCTTCGACCTCAAATTGACCCCAGCCTTCCATTATAACCTCACGAACAACTACCTTTATCATTTGGATTCCGGCGAAAACGGTCCCGAGGTGCTGAAGTCGACCACGACTCCGCTCCGCTGGTTCTTCACCCTGAACGGCGGGCTGTCCTTCCGGTTCTGAGTCTTTCCTCCAAATAAGAATATTTGATCTTGACACTCATAAACAACTGATATGAAAATCGAAGAGGGATACATGCCCTTTCTGGGCTACAAGACGTACTATCGGATCGTAGGAACGGCTTCCAAGGACAAGATGCCGCTGCTGCTTTTGCACGGTGGGCCCGGCAGCACCCACAATTATTTTGAAGTACTCGACCGCGTGGCGGAGGAAACGGGGCGCCAGGTGATCTCCTACGACCAGATCGGATGCGGCAATTCCTTCGTGGATGGGCATCCGGAACTGTGGACACAGGATACGTGGATGAACGAACTCATCGCCCTGCGGGAGTACCTGCATCTCGACCGGCTCCACATCCTGGGGCAGTCCTGGGGCGGCATGCTCATCATCGCCTACCTCATCGAGAAGAAACCCCACGGCATCTGCTCGGCCATCATTTCCAGCGGTCACGCCTCCTCCAGCCTCTGGGCCAGCGAACAGCACCGGATGATCGGCCTGATGCCTGAAGAGGACCAGGAGGCCATCCGCCACGCCGAGCAGACGGGCAAATTTGACGATCCCGCCTACCTCCGCGCGAATGACCGGTTCATGGCCCTGCACTGCGCCAGCACGGACGAAAACAGCCCCGAATGCCTGACCCGCCCCAAGCGTTTCGGCCATGAAGCGTATCTTTACGGCTGGGGGCCGAACGAATATGTGCCCACCGGCAGCCTCGGAGATTTTGAATACATCGACCGTTTGGGCGAGATTCACTGCCCTTGTCTGCTCTTCAGCGGCACAGAGGACCTGTGCACACCTGCTGTCGCCCGCTCCATGTACGAGGGAATCCCCGGCAGCCGCTGGGAACTGATGGAAGGCGCCCGCCATATGTGCTTCGTGGACCGCCACGAAGACTACTGCCGCATCTTGGAATCCTGGCTGGAAGAACACGATCCGACAGATTCTTTCCACTGATACTCTCCCTCTTGTCACACATTGGTGCGGCTTTTGTGCATTTTTACTTCGGACAGACATCAATTCCGCGCCTGGCGAAATGCTTTGATAAATAGGTATTTACTTACGTCTGTAGTAATATACAGGCGTATCCCGTTTCGCATAGTCGTGATGCCCATAGCCTGCAACTGTTGCAGAGGCCCTTTGGGCGCCTTCATCATCCAGCATATTGCCGATGTGCTCCAATTCAAAACCCACGAACTCTATCTGTTCGACAGGGATTCTCTTGAGCCTTTTGATCACCTTCTTCATTTGTTTTTCCGGGATAGAGAGGGCCGTCGAATCTTGAAAGCGGATGACATAAGGACACAAATAAGGGCTTTCTCCATAAACAGCCTTCTCCACGGCCGATTTAGGTTTCCTATATTGCGTATAAACGGTGATATACTCGACTTGCTGCGGGATGCCCCTGAAGATGTTTGCGGGTTCGGCACAAATGGCGCTGACCACGACCCTGTCGAGGGTGTCCTTGTTCAGGGCGATTGTATTGTCGTTACCGTTCTCTATGACTGTAGTGTGAGTACCGTCAGGATTGACTACCGTTGTGCTGCTACCGGTCAGTATGCCAGTAGAGTGAGTACCGTCAGGATTGACTACCGTTATGATGTTACCGGTCTGTATGCCTGTAGAGTGAGAACCGTCAGGATTGACTACCGTTATGTTGCTGCCGGTCTGAATGGCGACAGAATGAGTTCCGTCAGGATTGACGAGAACAGTATGCTGTGCATATGCGGATAGACTCATAAAACACAAAAGACATGGAAGTATGCGTTTCATCGTAGAAGTTCGTAATCAAACAATTTACGTCTATCAATGCAAAAAAAGTGCCCTCTCGACCTATCAAGATGACCTTGAAAGAAGTCCACGAAAAGGCGCCGTTGAGTTGAACTTGCCGGCCGGCGCGTTGAATGGAAGTTATTGATTGATAGTTGGTTGCAAGAAAGTGACCGGTCAAATTGGAGCAGACAAAAATGCGTAATTTTCTGTATGTCAATGACTTGTATTCGACGGGAAAAATGGGTAAGCAGAAGAGAGGCCGATGTGGTCTTTCTTCTATCATTTGGTGCGACAACGGGGCGATGAAATTGGACAAAAAATGGCTCCCAGATACATGGGAGCCACTTTCGTGCGGAGAGGACGAGATTGGGCAGAAAGGTTTGAATTATATCAAATTGTTTTAAATCGTGTTGATTTAGAAGTGATTGCGGTTCCGGTTTATGCTGATTTGTAGGCGTTTGTGTTAAATGGTATGAAGT
>JAFWTK010000296.1 GCA_017518935.1 Prevotella sp. | reverse complement strand
TCGCCGGAGCCACGCAGGGTAATGTCCGAATTATCGACGTTTCTGTGCCACACCTCCATATCGCCGGAGCCGACGAGGGTGACGTTCGACGTGATGGCCTCCAGGCACTTGACCTGGATATCGCCAGAACCAATCAGTTCCGTGACACAATTGTCGCAGATGATTTTATCGAAAGTGATGTCGCCGGAGCCTCGGAGGGATATTTGCATCTCGTCGGTATCCAGATCACTCTCGCAGACAAAGTCGCCGGAGCCGCTCAGGCTGACGCTGGTCAGGTCGGGCGAACCAACATGGACGGACACATCGCCCATATCGCCGACAGACACGTTGAATATGCCGATCTTACCCTTGTTGCGAATGATAAGGGTGCCATCCTCGACGTCGGTGACTATCTTCTTCACCACCTCTTCCGGGCCTTTCACGCTGACGTGGTAAGTATCGGCCTGGAAATAATAGACGGAGGGGGAACCCATAATGGAGATCTTGTCGAATCCCTTCAGGGGACGGGACTTAACCACTCTTGGGCCGTTATCCCAAGAGCCACTTGTATAGATACACGACACGACGGTCTGGGCCATCAACAGCAGCAGGAGGCTGCGCATTACGTACTTTGTTGTTTTCATCGCTGTTTCTGCTTTTTTTGTTTCGTTTCTATGTGTTTGACGTTCGCGACAGCGGAAAAGTTGCACAGGTGCCCGTTATTTTTCAAAATGCTGGTAATCCTTCATGGTGCGCCAGTTGCCGCCCCACTTGAAACCGTGCTCGATAAAGAGTCGGTAGAGCAGGTCGCCCTTGACAATCTTGTAGGGATAGGTCTTCTGACGGTCGGCATAGGGACGGCCATTGTCAGGAGAGATCAACTGGCGTCCGTCAGTCCCCTTCCGCACATAGGGATTGTAGCGTGTATTGATGTCGACAGCCATTCCCAGAGCGTGCTTGGAGAGTTTCTTCGAGCCAGAGACGGTACGATAGCAGAAACTGGAAGTATTGTTGTCGCTCATCGACTGCTCATCATCCGCATCGTAGTCATCAATGAGCCGGATCTTTTCTATCGGATAGCGGGCCTGATAGAGGCGGCGGAAGATTTCCACAAGATCCTGGGCGATGACCTTGTTGCAGACCAGTTCGCCCTTGTGGGTTTTCCCCTGTGCATCGACATGGAGCACACGGACATGACGCAGGTCACTACGAGGCACGGTACAGCCCTCAGGATAAGACCGTCCCTGCATCCGTGCAAAGATGGAGTCACTGAGCGGCGCCACAGAGAAGTCCTGCGCCTGCATCGCAGCAGACGGCACCAGCAAGAGGAACAAAAAGATGAGTTGTCGCATAGGAAGCATTATGTGAGGGGCAGCAAGGCCCAGAAACGGGAGCCCTTACCCGGTTCTGACTCCACACCCACCGTACCACCGAGTTGCTGGACATGCGACTTAACCACAGGAAGGCCCAGACCCGTGCCAGGCACATATTCGTCAATCTTCACGAAGCGCTCGAAGATACGTTCCTGGTCATCCTTCGCAATACCCTTTCCCGTATCACTGACCCAGAGACGCACATGGTTGTCCTCCACATCATAGCCCATGGTGATGGAACCTTCCAATGTGAACTTGATGGCATTCAGCAGGAAGTGCTCCATGATGGTCCTCAATTTCTCCAAGTCAGAATGGATCAGCATCTCACTTTGCGGCAAGTGCAGCAAGATAGGCACATCCGTACCCGCCTGATTGCGCTCTTGCAACTCCGTCAGCAGGGGATTCAGGTCGACGGCATTCAGCGCCAGCGTATTGGCACCAGCCTCGATCTCCGACATGCTGACCAGACCATCGATGATACGCAGCAGTTTCTGGTTGTTGTTCTGGATTTCCTGTATCAACTGGTTGCGATCCTCGTCACTCTGCACCACTGGCAACAGATCGGCAAAGCCGACAATGGCGTTAAGGGGCGTACGGATCTCATGGCCCATATTCGCCAGGAAGGCCGTTTTCAGGCGGTCACTCTCCTCAGCCTTGTTACGGGCCTGAATCAGGGCGTTCTCCATATTCTTCCGATTGTCGATACGCATGGAGGCACCCACAATCTTCAGGGGGTTGCCATCGGCATCGCGTTCTCCCACGATGGCATAACTCTCCTCCCAATACGACTTGCCTGGGATAACCGACTTGACCTGATATTGCTGGTAGAAGACTTCCATCTCGCCCAGACAGATTGCGTCGAGTGCCTTGCCTACACGAGACTGGTCGTTAGGAAAGAGTTGCAGCACCCAGTCGTCGATATTCATGCCGGCCTCAGGAATAAAGTTGCCTGTATCCTCGCGATAGTCATTATCGAAAAAGACGCTCCGCATCTTGGGGTCAACATGCCAGGTGGCCAGATGCATGGCTTTCAGCACGAACTCGTACTCCACATTGCTCTGCATCATCTTCCCGATCTCAGCCAACTCATTTTTCAGTTGCCTTCTCCTGATAGACTGACGGTAAATCAGGAAAATCAGGAGCAGGAAGAGCACTACGGCCAAGATCCACATGATCTGGACGGATGTGACGTTACGCAAAGAGAAAGATAGAATATTCTCTGCCATATTCACGGTTGTTGACGTGGCAAAATTAAGAAAAAAAACGGAATCATACAAAATATCAGGTGTTTTTTTGCGATTTATTTGTTTTTTTGCCCAACTTGAATTAACTTTGCACTCGAAAAGTCGACAAAATGGAACAAGAATTTGAATTGATCGCCAAAACGTTCATGGGACTGGAACCTGTGCTGGCGAAAGAACTGACCCAGTTAGGGGCCAACAACGTACAGATTGGTAGACGGATGGTTTCGTTTACGGGTAACAAAGAGATGATGTATCGTGCCAACTTCCAGTTGCACACCGCTATCAGGATTCTGAAACCGATCCGGCACTTCAAGGCAAAAAGTGCCGATGATGTCTACGAAGAAATCAAGAAGATTGACTGGCTTGATTACCTGGAACCAGAAAAGACTTTTGCCGTTGATGCTGTGGTCTTCTCAGAAGAGTTCCGACACTCCAAATTCGTTTCTTACAAGGTGAAGGATGCCATCGTGGACCAGTTCCGCGAAAAGACGGGCAAACGCCCCAATATCTCTGTAGCTAATCCCGATATCCGTCTGAACATACATATCGCCGAGGATCACTGTACCCTCAGCCTGGATTCCAGCGGGGAGTCGCTCCACCGTCGTGGCTACCGTCAGGAAAGCGTAGAGGCACCCCTCAACGAGGTGCTGGCAGCAGGCATGATCCTGATGTCAGGTTGGCAGGGTGATACGGACTTTATCGACCCGATGTGCGGCTCTGGTACCATTCTCATCGAGGCCGCTCTCATCGCCAGGAACATGGCACCAGGACTCTTCCGTAAGGAGTATGCCTTCGAGAAATGGGCCGACTTCGATGCAGACCTCTTCGATGAGATCTACAACGACGACAGTCAGGAACGAGAGTTCAAGCACCACATCTACGGCTACGACATCGACATGAAAGCCGTCAATACGTCCCGTATGAATGTGAAGGCCGCAGGACTGTCGAGCACCATCACCATCGAGCAGCAGGACTTCAAGGACTTCGTACAGCCTAAGAACAAGAGCATCATTATCACCAACCCACCCTATGGCGAACGTATCTCCACCCCCGACCTGCTGGGCACCTATAAGATGATCGGTGAGCGTCTGAAACACCAGTTCCTCAATAATGATGCCTGGATCCTCTCTTATCGTGAGGAATGTTTTGAACAGATTGGCCTGAAACCCAGCATCAAGATTCCGCTCTTCAACGGCTCGCTGGAGTGCGAGTTCCGCAAGTACCAAATCTTCGACGGCAAACTGAAGGATTTCCGTCATGAGGGTGGTATCGTGAAGACAGAAGATGAGAAGCGCCAGATGGCAGAAAAGCATCGTTTCAAGAAAAACCGCGAGTTCAAGCAACGCTTGGAAGAGACGGAACAGAACGAGGAAGCCGACATCCGTACCTTCACCTTCCATCGCCATGACTTGGAGAAACCTGAACGGAAACCCCGTCGAGAGGATCGTCAGGAAAGGAAAGACGATGGCAAGCGCTTTGAAAGAAAAGACGGCAAAGGACGCTTCGACCGCAAAGACGGGAAGCGTTTCGACCGCAAGGACGGGAAGCGTTTCGACCGCAAGGACGGTAAGGGTCGCTTCGATCGCAACGACAGAAAG
>JAFWTK010000295.1 GCA_017518935.1 Prevotella sp. | reverse complement strand
CAGCATAGCGGGCATGCAGATTGTCGCGCTTCTCCTTGGTCTCCTTCACGCGCTCACTGGTCTCTAAGTACTTAGCCTCGTCGAAACTGTCGCCAAAACGCTTACGAGCCTTCTCCACTTCCTTCTGGATCTTCTCGTCGTACTTGGCAATCTGATCCTCTATCAGCACGTCAGCACGATAACGCTTCTTAGAGTCGCGGTTGTCGATGAGGGGATCGTTGAAAGCATCCACGTGTCCTGATGCCTTCCATATCGTCGGGTGCATGAAGATAGCACTATCGATACCCACGATATTCTCGTGCAGCATCGTCATAGCCTTCCACCAATACTGCTTAATGTTATTCTTCAACTCCACGCCGTTCTGACCATAGTCATATACAGCGCCCAAACCATCGTAAATCTCACTACTGGGAAACACAAAACCATACTCCTTGCAGTGGCTTACGATTTTCTTAAAAACATCTTCTTGTGCCATAAAAATACTTAAATTTGCAAATTTGCCTGCAAAGGTACAACTTTTTTCCGAAAAACCTTGCGGTTTTCAATAATTTTGTGTACCTTTGCATCCGCTTAACAAAAGTTTAGGGGCATAGCCCAGTTGGTTTAGAGCGCTGCAGTCACATTGCAGAGGTCCCCGGTTCGAGCCCGGGTGTCCCTACGAAGAAGAATAATCCCCGCCAGATGGCGGGGATTATTGTATTATAAAGGCAACCGATTCAGATCCGAGCCACCTACAAAAAAACGTTGATTGGCGGGATTTTCTTATTTCACAACGAACTTCTGGCCTCTTCGGATATAGACACCCTTCTTCGGGTGATTGACACGCTGACCTCTGAGGTTGTAGATCGCATCATCGACAGGAGCCGTCATGTAGATTTCAGAAATGCCCGTCATATCAGGCTTGACGTAATTGTCGTAACTGAAAACCGCTTCGGTGTTGGAGCCCCAGATGTACTGTTCAAGTCCTGGATAGTCAACAAAGGGATTACGGTTTTTCTGAATGTCGAAGATGGCTGCATTACGGTTGATTTCCTTCTCACTGACAGGATCCTCAATAGCCCAGCGGAGAAGCATCTTGATAGCCCACTCCTTAAAGAAAGGATAGATGGTGCCGTCAAGCATGGTCTTATCGCTCTTATCCCAATCCAAGGGACTGCGGTCTTTGCCGGCATTGGTCTTATAAGCCTCATAGCAAGTGGCCATATAGAAATAGACACGCGCCAAATCGCCCTTGTACTCATCGTTAGGTTCGAAGACACGGGGTTTTCCGTTCACAACCGTGTAGCCAATGGAGGGATCACAGATGCCAAACTTCGAGAAGCCACCTTCCGACTGTTTCGTGGGTGTCATGCTCTTATCCACCTCGCCGTAGGGATAGTTACTACGCATCTCATTGACGATGTAATCAGTGGGAAATAGATGATGGAGGTCGGTGTACATCGGGTAGTCCGTCGCACTCGAACCCTCATTGAACCAACTCTTCGGCATGGCGTGCTCACGGTTGTATGCCTTGCCCTCCTCCTTGACGCTTTCACCTTGGTGTTGATTGTTCTTCGGTGTAAAATTGGACACCCCAGAATAGATATCCCAGATCTTACCATCGGGACGGATATCATAGGAGTTGATGGCATTCCACACACCAGGCGTATACGACTGCACCTCGTGGGGACTGATGATCTGGAAGAGGGCGGTTTTCAACTCGACACCCTTCTTGCCGTCAGCCGCCTGATAGTAGGTGCCTGTATCGTAAGTACCCTGTGCCCATGCGGAAAGCACGAACACAGGGACCATTATCAGTATTGTCAGTCGTTTCATCTACTGGTTAGCCTTCTTGAATGAGAAGCAGGCGGTCTTACAGAGTTCAACAACGCCCTTGTAGGTGTCCTTATAGCCAATCATGGTAATCTCGTCGCCTACCTGCAGACCGTTGTCGGCAACCAAGAACTTACGATCATCGCCCGTAGCGCCCCAACCGGGATAGCAGCCATAGACATAGAGTTCGTTGGTACCGTCGGTAATAAACATGTTACCATAGTCGTTCTCAGCGCCCTTGTCATCCAACAGCGAACTGATCGTACCAGTCACCATATAATAGACATTCTTGTCGTCGGGCATGGTGAGGAACTCAGCGATAGTAACAGGTGTCACAGCATGGAGCAACTCACATGAGCCATTGACCATCTGCGGACTATCTTTATAGGCACCGCGCTTACCGAGAACGGTCACAACGTCGCCCACCT
>JAFWTK010000294.1 GCA_017518935.1 Prevotella sp. | reverse complement strand
CATCATCGTATTGTTGGGACCTCCGTATTCCACAGGTTTGCCACCAGCAATGACGAATGGCGGAATATCCTGTGAGAACGAGGTGCCTGCCTGAATCATTGCCAGACGTCCCACACGGGTGTTGGCATTCTGGATGGCCGAACTGGAGAAAATAACACCATTATGAATCTCACAGTCACCGGCAATCTTCACACCATAGCCAAAGACGCAATGGTCGCCCACCACGGTATCATGACTAATGTGCGTGCCTTCAAGGAGGAAGTTGTTGTTGCCGATCTTCGTCACACCTCCCTGATGGGTACCACGGTTGATGACCACATTCTCACGGATAACATTGTTGTTGCCGATCTGTACACACGACTTTTCACCACGGAAGTTGAAGTCCTGCGGTAGAGCGGCAATGACGCTACCCTGGTGGATCTTGTTGTTCTTGCCGATGCGCGAACCGTCGCAAATACTGACGAAAGGAAAGATGATACAGTTGTCACCTATCTCCACATCGTCCTCAATATATACGAAGGGGAATATCTTACAGTTGTTGCCGATCTTCGCCTTTGGCGATATCTCAGCCTTGGGGGATATTTCGCTTGCCATGTTATTATAAAAAATTGAAATTAGTAATTAATAATGAATAATTATGACTACATTAGCGACAGAAACCCTGACTGGATTCTGCGGTACGTTTGGGCTTGCAAGGTAATCACAACTACTCATTACTCATTTCTCATTACTCATTACTTTGCTCCGCCGCCAAGGGCTTGGTACAAGTTAACCACAGACTGCATCTTATAGAACTGATCCTGCACCTCGTTGATCTCAGCGTTGAGCAGACTGCTCTGGGCAGAGATGACTTCGAGGTAAGTGGTGTTGCTGGATGATTCCATCAACTTCCTTGTGTCCTCCACATTCTTTCTGAGCACAGCCACGCGCTTACCGTCGAGTTCTGCCTTCTCAGCATAAGAGTTATACGACACAAGGGCGTTCGACACCTCATTGCCTGCCTTGTAGATGGCGTTCTGCCAATTGTTGAAGGCCTGCTCGTATTTGTCCTGCGCCACTTTCAGTCCTGCCACAATCTGACCATGCTGGAAAATAGGCTGCACCAGACTACCCACTGCCGAAAGGAGCATCTTACCAGGGTTCACCATGCCGTTGTTATTCGTAAAGGCGGCTGTTCCCGTCACGGTGATGTTCGGATAGAACCGGCTACGAGCCGTTTCAACATCGTAGAAGCACTGGGCGAGTGTCATCTCATAGGAATGCACATCGGCACGGTTGTTGAGCATCTGGATACCCACGCCTACAGAGAGTTCCGTAGGCAGACACTGACCAGCAAACGTACCACGCTGGATGGTCTGTCCAGGTTGTCCGAGCAACAGCGAGAGGGAGTTTTCCATCTCACGGATTTGTCGGATCAGGTCTACCTTCTGTGACTGCACCTGATAGTAGGAAGCCTCAGCACTCTGGACAGCGGTAGAGCGGTAGCCAACACGGTTCTCGTGCATAAACTGCATTTTCTCCCATGTCTCCTTGGTCAACTGCTCCATATCGGTGATAATCTCCACCTGACGGTCGAGCATCAGCAGCGTGTAATAGAGGTTGGCAATGGCAGAGATGACATTGGTCTTCACCACCGTCTGATAGTCCTTGGTGGCGATGAGTTGCATCTGTGCCGAGCGCTTCACGCTGAGCAGGTTGCCGAAGAGATCGACATTCCAACTGGCACTGATGGGCAGCGAGTAAGCCTTCGTGGGGGTAGCCCCGTCGAACGACGACAGGGTGCCTTGCGGCGAGAGGGCCACTGAGGGCAGGAAGGCGAGTTTAGCAACCTTCAATGCCTGATTGATCATATCCACGTTGAGGGCGGCATTCAATAGGTCGGGATTGTTGTCGAGTCCCTGCTGGATAAGCACCTGCAACTGCGGATCGGTAAAGACACTACGCCACGGCATATTGCCGAATGACGTGGTATCACTGACAGCGAGCGTATCAGTGAACGACACAGGGTCGCGCACGATGCCGTCGGCCTTCACCTCCGGACGCTCGTACTTATTATAGAGTCCGCAACTTGACAGCAACAAGGCTGCAGACATATAGACTAATAATTTCTTCATATTACTTTTCCAATTCATAATCAACGGGTTTCGAATGTGCGTACTGAGCCAGTTCGGCAGCCACCTCCGGATTCTCCTCATCCTCGAACTTCATCGGCCGGAACTTTTCCTGCAATGACTGGAAGATGACGAAGAGCGTCGGCACCACAAAAATCTGCAACAGCGTACCGATGAGCATACCACCTACGGCAGCAGCACCCAGTGTCTGATTACCATTCTTACCGACGCCTGAGGCGAACATCATCGGCAACAGTCCGATAACCATAGCCAGAGACGTCATAAGGATAGGACGCAGACGGGCGGCAGCACCCAGCACGGCCGACCACGAGATGGCCATACCCGTCTCACGACGCTCAAGGGCAAACTGCACAATCAGGATGGCATTCTTTGCCAACAGTCCGATCAGCATGATCAGAGAGATCTGCATGTAAATATCGTTGGCATGACCGAAGAGCATGGTGAACAGGAAGGCGCCAGCCAGTCCGAACGGTACGGAGAGGATTACGCACAACGGCAGGATGTACGACTCGTACTGTGCCGACAGGATGAGGTAGATGAACACGATACACAGCACGAAGATGATGGCTGTGGTGTTCGAAGCCTTGGCCTCCTCACGCGTCAGACCCTGATAGTCGTAAGTATAGCCCTGCGGCAACATGTCGGCAGCCACTTCTTCGGCAGCCTTAATAGCCTCACCGGTAGAATAGCCGCTGGCCACCGTTGCCGTCACATTAATCGATGTAAACAGGTTGAAGCGGTTGATGTTCGACGGGCCGTAGACACGCTCCATGCGACAGAACTCCTGAACGGGAGCCATTCCCGCAGGCGTGCGAACATATATATTATTAAGCGACTCTTCCGTCATACGCGTATCAGGTAAGCCCTGAATCATTACGCGGTAGAGTTTACCATAAGCGTTGAAGTTAGAGGCATACAGACCACCGTAGTAACCTTGCAGCGTGGTGAGCACCGTACTGGGCGAGATGCCTGCCTGCTTACACTTGGCCACGTCGACATGCAACATGTACTGCGGATAATTGGGGTTATATGATGTCTGAGCCGACTGGAACTCAGGACGCTTGTTGAGTTCGGCCAGATAATCTTTCACAATACCAAAGAACTTGTCGAGCGAGCCACCTGTACGGTCCTGCATGACGAGCGACACACCTGAGTTAGCCGAGAATCCAGGAATCATAGGCGGTGCGAAAGCCAGCACCTGCGCATCCTTGATGTGAGCCGTCTTGATGAAGATCTGGGCAATCACACCCGTCGACTCATAGGGATTGAGGAAGAAACGGTAGATACCGTCGCCCTGCCACATGCCCGAAATCTTCCACCACAGACCTTTCTGACGCTCGGCAAACGGCTTCAGTTTCAAGATAAAGGTAGCCTGGTCGGAACCTGAACCTGCGATGAAGTTATAACCCTGAATCTGCTCACGGCTCTGGATGGCGGGGTCGGCAGCAAGGATTTTGTCCACCTCGTCAATTATCTGTCGTGTGCGGGCCACCGACGTTGCAGGCGGCATAGAGATGGTGCAGAACAGTGTACCCGTATCCTCATCAGGCACAAGACCGGTCT
>JAFWTK010000293.1 GCA_017518935.1 Prevotella sp. | reverse complement strand
TGAACTCAACAACGAGTTCGTTAGGTTTACTGAAGGTGACATTGGCAGTTTCACCTACATTCAAATTGACTGTCGTTGGGTCAAAGGCCAGTTCGGGGTCAGCCTTGGTTTCTGCCACCTCAAAGTCGGCGATGGGCCAGAACTGGAAGTTTTTGTTATAACGTCCCAGTACGCCATATACGTTGTAGGCTGTGCCTTCTGTCGGGGTAGTGAGTTCAACTCCTAATTGGTTGTACACTGCGAAGGTGGAGCCGTCGGGCAGGGTGGCGGTAAATGATTTGGCATTCGAGCCGGCAGCAAGTTTCACCTCACTCATCTTAGTGTAATAACGGCAGATGTTGGCCTCGATGGCATCGGTAGCGGCAAATTCCGTAGGTTCGGTTTCCTCGCCTACCGTTACGGTGATATTGCTCTCTTCCACAGCAGTCAGTTCTGGAATGCCGTTATACAAGGTGTATTCGGCCTTGATGGTGCCATTGAGCACATCCCACTGTTTGTAGCCTAGGTTGGTCTTGAAGAAGACAATACCACCTGATGCGTCGGCTACGATGATGTTGTTGCCTTGGGCGAACAGCACCTGGGCATTGGTCAACGTCAGTGTGGCCACCGTACCGTCGTCTAATGCCTTGAATTCAGCGATGTTGGCGGCGGTAGCGGGCGCTGTGATGGTATAGGTGGCAGAAGTCACTTCACTGCTTTCTCCATCGGCATTGTAGGCAATAGCCTTAAGTGTGGTGGTTTCACTGATGGTAATAGCACCGCTATAGAGATCGCTTTCGTCGGTGGGCTCAGTGCCGTCGAGGGTGTAGAAGATGTCGACATCTTCGGTAGCGCAGGAAATGGTCACCGACTGTGCCTCTGTGTATTCACCGCCTTCGGGATCGAATGTCGGGGCTGCAACGTCGGGTATGGGTGCCACTTTTGCACCCACTACGTGGCATTGTCCGCCACTGGCTACATAGAAATAGATGTCTTTATCCGTGGTACCGGAGTAGTCATAGTAATAGGGCTTGTAGTTGTCACTGCCCTTTTCGATATTCAGCGTGCCCAAGATATCCGTGCCTTCAGCATCGGTAGTGATATTAACCGTTCTTGCAGTACTGCCAGACGAACTGACATAGAAAGTAACCCTGCTGCCAGCGGCCACCTTTACGTGCAGCCATTTGTCAACGGCAACTTGCAGTCTTGTCGTGGCCATGGTGCCGTCAATTTCCAGATATCCGGCATTCTTCTTGCCCTTCGTGACACCGGCGCAAACCTCCATGTTGTCCACAATATTGTTGGTGGTGTAGTCGGCATTGTTCTGGTCTGCTCCAAAGACCCATGTCTTGTTGCTCACTGTGGTAAGGGAGGTAACCTTGATGGTATAGGCGGCAGTGGTCACCTCGCTGCTGTTGCCGGCAGCGTCGATAGCAATGGCCTTGAAGGTAGTGTTTTCAGTAATCTTCACGCCTGCTGCGGGGAACTCGTCGCTGTCCTCATCGGGGGTGCTGCCATCGGTGGTGTAGTAGATGGTGGCATCTTCGGTCTCAGTAGTGCAAGTGATGGTGGTGCCAGCCACAACGGCACCGGGCTCAGGACTGAACACAGGGGCTTTTGTTTCAGTGCCATCATAGCCAATGATGGTGATAGTGCCTATGCCTGCACCATGGGTGGAGCCAGGGCTGGTGGCGTTGGTGCAGGTAAATACCAATTTTGCAGCGGTCATGTCGGGGGTAGGCTCAAACTCGATGCTGCCAGGAACGTCTCCGACAGAACTAATTGTAATGTCGATAGTACCCATCGACGTGTCTTCTATCGATGCGTCAACGGTGGCCTTGCTGCCCGTCAAAGTACCAAAGCGGCGGGCTTGGAAGGTTATCTTTACCTTTGTGTATCCTGAAAGGTTAAGAGCGGGGGAGGTGATATTCTCTCCTGCACCGATGACGATACAGTCTTCGCGGCTTAGTCCTGTTCCGGTAGATGACCATCCTTGAGTAATGAGGTTGTTTTTCCCATTAAAGGTGCCTTGGGCGACGGTTACCTGTCCCCAGGCTCCTGTGACCACTGCGCATAGCAGTGTCAGTAGTAGTAATCGTAGATTTTGTTTCATAAATATTAGTGTGTTGATGAATAATCTCAAGGTTGATGATTGCTTAGGGCATATTACGTCACAAAGATATAAAAAATATAATTATACCTTGTTAAAAAAGACGTGTTTTTTTGGATTTCACCCCGTTTTTGCAAAAAAATCTCCCGCCTCCTAGGTGGGAGGCGGGAGTGGGATAGGGTATGCCGTGAACGATTATTGCAAAAGAATGTTGATGATTTCTGTTACATCCTTAATGTTGATGTATTCGTCTTTATTCACATTGGCGTTTTCGGTGTTGAATGGTGTGGGGTTGTGGCCCAGCATGTAGTTGATGATAGCGGTGACATCCGAAATATTAATCTTACCATCGTTGTTGGCATCGCCCAGGAGGGTGCCGCTCTTCACCTTGCGGTAGATTTTCACTCTTGGTGTCTCGGTCTTGTCATGGTTGTAGCAGGCGAAACGAGGAGTATTGCCGTTATTGTAGTTGAAGCGGATGTCGTTGCGGGTGTTCTCGCCCTGGAACAGGATGGTGGTCAGCAACCCTGTTGCCTGGGTTTCTTCATCGACAACTCCTTCCTCAATGGTAATTTGGGCCTTGGCGTTGTCGCCGGCAACCTCCTTAGTGTCAGTCTTCATGTAGTTGGATTTGCTGGAGCAGGCGTAGAGGTACTGGTTGTCACCTACGTTCAGGTACCAGGCATCAGCAGCACCTTCGAGAGTAATCTGCTGTACATAACTGTTGGGGAAAATAGAGCCATCGCTCTCGGGTGTCACCACCTCGGTGATGCGGAAGTTGCCCGATTGGTCGGACATGGCATAGGTCGTCTCGGTTTCGCCGATAGTGTTGGTGCCCACGAGGATAATCACGTCGCCAGCAGCCAGTGTCGATGCATCGGCTACATACACGAACTTGTCGGTGCCAGGCTGTACCGGTGCTTTGTTCACGGTGAGCGTATAAGAAGCAGAACCTGCAAGGAATTCTTCGTTAGCCTCAGAGGTGGCCTTGATGGTGGTGGTGCCGGAACCGATTATTTCCACCTTGCCCGTAGCCTCGTCCACCGTAGCCACATAGGTGTTGCTGCTGGAATACTTCACTATTCCAAAGTCAAAGTCTGGTGCGGCCGAGAGGGTCGGCTCGTCAAAGTCCTCACCGAAGGTGATTTCGAACGGTCCGGCGGGATCGAAGGAGAGTTGCGGGTCGATAAGGCCTGCCGATTCATATTCGAGTGCAGTAAGAGCAATCTCGTAGATGATTTGGTTGTTGCTCTTGTAGGTGACGACAATACCTGTAGCAGTTCCCTCGCTGCCTTCCACTACCTGTCCAAGGTTTATATCGTCGAGTTTCCACTTGTTGTAAATCAGTACGGAGTTGGTGCCGTCGGTAAGGTAGGTGTTGTTGCCCTCTTTCTTGAACTTGCCCGACACTTTCACCAACTGGCAGACATAGTCTGGCAGGTTGGCTGCAGCAGTGATGGTAACGGGAGTTACTGTGCCGCTGGTAGCGGTGAGACTGACATCAGTCACAGCGGAAATCTCAGGCATCTCGTTGTAGGCTTTGTAAGTGACGACGGCGGTGCCGTTGAGTTTTTGTCCGGCCGTATAGTTGAAGTTGTCTGTCTTCTCAAAGTAGAAGTCGATGGCACCCGTGTTGTCTTTCGCAAACATGTCGTTGCCGTTGACATAGAGCACTTGAACGTTGTTGAATTTCAGTTTGCCCGAGCCTCCCTTCTCAATGACTTCAGCAATGCTGTTATAATCTCCCGGTTGGGGATCATCGCCACCTTTCTTTGAATAGGTTATGGTGACGGTCTTCACGGCGACGTTGCCGCTGGATGCTGCATATCTGAGTACCACGCTCTGGGCATTGCCCGACCACTCACCCTTTGATGCATCGTATTTGTCGTCGTCGCTCTTGAACTGCCGTCCGCCGGCAATTTCGATCTTCGTAATCTCATAGTCGGAAGGCACGGAGATAGTCATCCTCGAGGTTTGCACGTTATCTACCACATTGTTGTAGAAACGGAGCGTGTTGCCCGAGGCGTTATACCACCAGCGGTATTTTCCGGAAGTCACCAAGGTGACATTGCCG
>JAFWTK010000292.1 GCA_017518935.1 Prevotella sp. | reverse complement strand
TAACAACTGTCATGGGCAAATATGATGTGGACTTAAGTGGCGCTTTTACTGATACAAAAGTAACTAAGGTCACGCTGCCTGCCAGTATTAAGATAATAAAATGGGGTGCTTTCTCTAGGGCCCAATATCTGCAAGAGGTGGTGCTGAACGAGGGAATCACCGAAATTGAAGAGTCAGCTTTCATGGAATGTCCTGAATTGACAACTATCAACATCCCTTCCACTGTGAGCGTTATTCATAAAGGTATATTTAGTGAATGCAATAAACTGAAAACGCTCATTCTGCCAGAGGGCTTAACTGGATTAGAAGGTTCGGCTCTTTGGCTAGCAGGTATCGAAACGCTCACTATTCCCTCTACCTGCACACTTTTAGGTGGTTACTCATTGGTTTTGCCAAATCTGAAAACACTCATTATGAAGGTGAAAGAGCCAACAGACATCAAATCATCCAATGATGGACCTCCTGGCTCAACAATAAATACGGTCTTCGGTTTATATAATCACGATTATGATGGCTTTGCTGATTATGAGGATGTACGAGCACATTTTAAGAATATAGATCTTATTGTACCCCTTGGCTGTGCTGAATGTTACAAAATGCAGGAGCCCTGGTTTAATTTCCGCAGTATTACCGAAGAAGGAAGTCCTTACCTTAAACTCAACAACAGCGTGTTCTCAGCACCCGAAGGAGCCTTTACCATCACCAATGCTGAAAACGACGGAGCACCAGAGTTTGAAGAGCATGAAGGTGAGTACGAAGAGGCTTACACTCATGGGCTGTGCCTCAAAGAAGGTACTACTGTCAGTTTCTCAACTACCGCCGAGAACTCCCAAGTCCATGTCTATCTCTTCTCCAATAATGGCAGCACCGTCAAACTTGATGGTACAGAGATGGGTGAAATAGGCGACGACCAGTCGGATACACATTCCTATCGTCGTTATGACATGCTGGTCGGTGCAGGTGAACACACCATCACCAGCAATACCTACGAAGGCAACGAGTGGCCGTGTATGTTCCTGCTGCAAGTGAAGGACATCAGTGGTGACTACTATCAGCCTAAGACTGTCGGTGTCAACATTGATGGCATTACCTACGTTCTTAATGAGACCGTTAATGAAGAGAATGAAATTGTACGCACTGCCACCATTGCCCGCCAAAACCCTTCTCTGAGTGGTGATATCGTCATACCAGAAAAGGTTAGTTACGCCAAGAAGGTGTTACAAGGTGATGAGTGGGTAACTTTGGAGACACACGACTACGATGTTACTACTATGTTTTCTTCTATACCTGATGGGTATGATCCAGGTGGGGGCGGTGCCTTTCAGTGGTGTGCCATCACGAGTGTCAGTCTGCCTGCCACAATTACAACCATTCCTGCTAGTGCTTTCCGCAATTGTCGGCAGTTGAAGAACATCACACTACCTGAAGGCATCACCACCATAAGAGAAGGTGCTTTTCACGACTGTACCAGTTTAGAGGAAATTTATCTGCCAGAGACTATCACCGAAATGAGCGGGGGCTTCAGCAATTGTACTAGTCTGAAGAAAGTGAATATCCCGAAGCAGATAACAAGTCTGAATGAGCAGTGCTTCCTGAACAGTGGCATTGAGACTTTCATCATCCCCAAGAACATCACTAGTATTGGTTGGGCATGCTTTGCTGGTACCCCCCTAAAAAGTATTAAAATCTGCCATGAGTCCTATTCTGATGACTCTTTCTCGTTCCCAGAAGATATATTTAACGATATCAGCGGTATCACCCTGATTGTTCCTGAGGGCACGAAGGAATCGCTCTACTCGCAGGTATATCCGTGGAAAAACTTTGATAATATCATCGAATACTCTGACCAGCATGATGAGCACCAGTACAATAATTATCGTATGGAGTTCGAAGAGGAGGCTGGTGAGGAAGATACTCCTGCTTCAGGCCGCAGTCGTCTGAAAAAGACCAAGGCCGTCGATGAGCCTGTCACCGCAGGCTTCACTCCTTCAGGCATAGCCCCAGAACTGCCCACAGAGATTGAGAAGAACGGCAAGAAATATGCCGTCACGTATAAGGAAACTCTGGCTGTGATGCCTGCCAGCGATGTTGTGCTGAAGGTGGCCCTGACCCGGATAGGGGCGGGTGATGTCAATGGCGACGGCACGGTGGATGCAAATGACATCACGGAGATTGTGAAGTATATCACGAATCCGTGGGATGGCTTTAATATCGGTGCTGCCGATGCTAACGACGATGGGGTTGTAAATATCGCCGACATCATTTATATCTTGAACAGGAACTAATCCTTTTGGTAATATAAAACTCCCCATACCATAGTGGGACAGTTCTTTTGTGTCAGCCGACACGAAGAACTGTCTCTTTGTGCTGGTTTATGCACTCGGGAGCAGACCTCCAGCCAAGTCTATCAAAGTAGAAACCGGATGTGACGGTGAGCAGAAATGGACGTATAAAGAAAACGATTATGACAACTCCATCTGACCGGCAAAACTGATTCGTTCCCGCCGACGGGAGCGCACACTAATGTTTGAATTACCATTGGCAGACACCTCAATCACAAATGTTAAGGTGTCATTATCTTTTTCTACACTTATTTCTATATGCCGTTTGTTTTTCTTCGTCAGTTCTTCTTGGTAACTACTGATCGGTTCATAGAGTATCAGTCCCCTCCAACCTACACCTGATTCACCCAGGATCTGATTATATCCATACTGTGGCAGAAATGAGAACAGCGAGTCATTTCTCACCTCTAACAAATAGTAACTCAGTAATTGCGGACTTCTTTTTTCGTCTGTCTTGCTCAGGTCTGCCATCGAGTTCACTACTATCTTGTAATGCCTTTCAGCCAGTGCAGCCTTCACTTTCGCTGCCTGTTCAGTTTTCCTCGCAGCCTTCTCCTTTGATGTTGCACACCCATTAAGCACCATCGCTGTCAAGAGTACACACGCCATTGATATCAGATACTTTTTCATAACATATCGTTTTTAGTGATTCACGCTGCGAATTTAGTTAATTCTTCACTGCAAGCATAGGGAAAAAACCTAAACGATGATAGGGTTTTTCCTATTATTTGGTGGTTTCAGAAATATTTTGTAACTTTGCAACGTGAACACATAGATATTAGAACATCTTAATGAGAGTCAGCGCGTTGCGGTGGAATACTGCGACGGGGCGAGTCTGGTGATTGCGGGAGCAGGATCGGGAAAAACAAGAGTGCTGACGTATAAGATTGCTTATCTATTGGCGCAGGGCCAGATGCGACCTTGGAACATTCTTGCACTGACATTTACCAACAAGGCGGCAAGGGAGATGAAGGAGAGAATAGGCCGACTGGTGGGCGAAGAAGAGGCGAGATACCTCCAGATGGGAACCTTTCATAGCGTTTTTGCACGTATTTTGAGGGCAGAGGCGGAGCATATCGGCTTTAATTCCAATTTCACCATCTACGATCAGAGTGATTCGCGTTCATTGGTGAAGACTATCATCAAGGAAATGGGGCTCGACGACAAGGTCTATAAGCCAGCGTCTGTGGCTGATCGCATCTCTATGGCAAAGAACCACTTATTGCTTCCGCAGGGCTACGCCCAGAGTGCCTGGGCTCGGGATGATGCACAACAAAAACGGCCTCAGGTGACGAATATATATATAAGGTACGCGGAAAGGTGCAGACAGGCCAATGCGATGGACTTCGACGATTTGCTCGTCCAGACGTGGCTCTTGTTTCAGAATCATGAGGATATCCGAAAAAAATACGTGGAGAAGTTCCATTTCATACTCGTGGATGAGTATCAGGATACGAACTTTGCACAGCAGGCTATCGTCTATCAACTCACGAAAGAACGTCAGAAGGTGTGCGTGGTGGGTGACGATGCACAAAGCATCTATTCCTTCCGAGGTGCGAACATCGACAATATCCTGAACTTCCAGAGCCAATACAACGATACAAAACTCTTCAAACTGGAACAGAACTATCGGAGTACGCAGTTGATTGTGCAGGCAGCAAATTCGCTGATCAAACGTAACGAGAGGCAGATTCCGAAGAATGTCTTTTCGAAGAACGAGCATGGCGAACGCTTGCAGTTGAAGCCAGCCTATTCTGACAAAGAGGAGGCGATGATAGTCTGTCAGGACATCAAGCGCATACGGCGGCAGGATCACTGCGACTGGTGCGACTTTGCCATCCTTTACCGTACGAACTCACAGAGCCGTTCGTTTGAGGAGCATATGCGCAAGGAAAATATCCCGTATCGCATCTATGGCGGCCTGAGTTTCTACCAGCGCAAGGAGATCAAAGATGTGATTGCCTATTTCCGACTGATTGCGAACCCAGACGACGAAGAGGCCTTTAAGCGTATCATCAACTATCCAGCCCGAGGTATCGGCGACACAACGGTGGGAAAGATTATCCAGACGGCGCAGACTTACGGCGTGAGTCTGTGGCAGGTGATTAAGAACCCCATGCTTTTCCCGATGGATGTCAGCAAG
>JAFWTK010000035.1 GCA_017518935.1 Prevotella sp. | reverse complement strand
CCAATCGTTGGTGATGGAGATCCGCAACCTCCGACAGCAGGCCTCTTTACCGAGACTGTGGCTGCTGGTATCTCCCATCTGAATTATTACTTGGTTGAGAATCCATTCCCCTGTGGTTTGGACATGGATAAGTTCTTTGAAGCGAACCCGGGATTGGAGCAGAAGTACTGGCTGCTGACGGCAACCGGCCAGCACTTGGTGCAGAAAGCAAGTGACGTTGGTGAATGGATTACGTCTAACGGTACTCCCATTGAATACCCAGATCCAGACGATTCTGAGTCAACCTTGTATTTCTATCCCCATGCCGTGGTGGCTCCCGGACAGGGCTTCTTTGTAGAGGCTACGGCACCTGTAACGCCACCTGCAGAGCCCGTGACCAGTATCGCCATTACCTTTAACAAGGGTATGCAGACCCAGTCGCGCTTCGGCGTGAAGGATGGCAATGGTAGATCATTTACGGTTGTTGTAGGTCAAGCGCAGACCATGAAGCCGTTGAAAAAGATGATTGATACAGATAATGATGGTATACCTGATACAGAAACTGAAGAGAACGAAACAATCTTAGTTGATACAGATAATGATGGTATACCAGAAACTGAACAGACCGTGATGGTGCCTGTATTTTTGGTTGATTCAAATGGTGATTATGTCTTAGACGCAGAAGGTAATAAACAGCCTGTTCTTGAGGATATTTCGGAAGAAGTGATTCTTTACAAGTACATGCAGGAGTCACTTGACGCTACAAACAAAAAGGAATACCCGCTTCTGGGCCGTACCCGTGGTGAGGATGCTGAACCGAGTCTGCAGGGGCTGGTGATTACGGCACAGCGTGGCGGCAACCAAAGCAGTGCCTTGGTGATGCAGCGCGATAAGGCCAGCAATGATTTCCTGCCTTCAGAGGATACGGAGACCTTTATCACCTCCGACTTCGAGAGCGTGCCGACGGTCTATACTCTCTGCGGACGACTGGCCACGACGATCAACAGCATCCACGAATTCCGCAGCCTGCCTGTCGGTGTGGAGTCTAACAGCGATGCACCGTGCGTGCTGACCTTCAAGGGCGTGGAGGCTTTGGGCGACTCGGTTGCCTTCTACGATGCTCTGGAACAGACACTGACACCGCTGGAGTCGGGTATGCAGGTGTCTGTCAGCGGTCAGACACAGAACCGTTATTATCTGGTGCGCAGTCTGAGCAAGGAGGAGGCTGCCGCAGAGACGCATATCCAGATATTCACCGAGGGACTGACGGCGAAGGTGATTGCCTCTACGGCTGAGCCTATCGTCAGCGTGAGATGCTTCGACACGGCAGGACGACTGATCCACTCGGCCAGTCCGCAGTCAACGGAGTATAGTTTCACTCTGCCCGTGGCGGGTGTCTATATCATTGAGGCCGAGACGGAGAACGACCGCAAGACGAAGAAGTTGCTTGCAAGATAAAAAGCACCTTCTGATTCATCAAGATTGTGGTAAGATAGACAAACTGACAAGTTGTCACATCGGGGTCGGTTGGCACGGTTTTGGCAGAATGAAAGGCGAGACAGTAGAAATGCTGTCTCGCCTATATATAAATAAGGTATAGGAGAATTTAGAGTTTAAAGTTTAAAATAAAAAGAAGTATTATGAACATCAAACCATTAGCAGACCGCGTGCTGGTATTGCCGGCACCTGCAGAAGAGAAGATTGGCGGTATTATCATTCCTGACACCGCAAAGGAAAAGCCCTTGCACGGCAAGATCGTGGCTACGGGTAAGGGAACCAAGGACGAGGAAATGATTCTGAAAGAGGGCGATGAAGTACTCTATGGCAAGTACTCCGGCACAGAACTTGAGTTCGAAGGTTCCAAGTATCTGATGATGCGTCAGAGTGACGTCCTCGCAGTCATCGAGAAGTAGTCACAAACTAGTGTAAAAAGAAAAATCAATTGTAATTAGTTTTAAAGTTATGGCAAAGGATATTAAATTCAATATTGAGGCACGCGACCTGCTGAAGCAGGGCGTCGACCAGTTGGCAAATGCCGTCAAGGTAACACTCGGTCCGAAGGGCCGCAACGTGGTTATTGAAAAGAAGTTCGGTGCTCCCCAGATTACCAAGGACGGTGTCACCGTCGCCAAGGAGATTGAGTTGGAGGACAAGTTTGAGAACACAGGTGCACAACTCGTGAAGAGCGTCGCCTCGAAGACCGGTGACGATGCAGGTGACGGTACCACTACTGCTACCATCCTGGCCCAGGCTATCGTGGCCGAGGGTCTGAAGAATGTAACTGCCGGTGCCAACCCGATGGACCTGAAGCGCGGTATCGACAAGGCTGTGAAGGCTGTCACTGAGCATATCGCCAAGAGTGCTGAGCAGGTGGGCGACAACTATGATAAGATTGAGCAGGTGGCTACCGTGTCTGCCAACAATGATAAGGAGATCGGTGAACTCCTCGCTGAGGCTATGCGTAAGGTCAGCAAGGACGGTGTGATTACCATCGAGGAGAGCAAGAGCCGTGATACCCATATCGGTGTGGTCGAGGGTATGCAGTTCGATCGTGGTTATCTCTCAGCCTATTTCATCACCGACAGCGAGAAGATGGAGTGCGTGATGGAGAATCCGTACATCCTCATCTATGACAAGAAAATCTCGAACATCAAGGATTTCCTGCCCATTTTGCAGCCTGCTGCTGAGAGCGGACGTCCCTTGCTGGTGATTGCTGAGGATGTGGACTCTGAGGCACTGACCACACTCGTTGTCAACCGTCTGCGTGGCGGTCTGAAGATCTGTGCTGTCAAGGCTCCAGGCTTCGGTGACCGTCGTAAGGCCATGCTCGAGGATATCGCTACCCTGACTGGTGGTGTGGTGATCAGCGAGGAGAAGGGTCTGAAACTGGAGCAGGCTACCCTTGAGATGCTGGGTACCTGCGACAAGGTGACTGTCTCTAAGGACAATACAACCATCGTGAACGGTGCTGGTGACAAGCAGGCCATCCAAGATCGTATCGCCCAGATCAAGAAGGAGATAGAGGTGACCACCTCTTCTTATGACAAGGAGAAACTGCAGGAGCGTCTGGCTAAGTTAGCCGGTGGCGTGGCTGTGCTCTATGTTGGTGCAAATTCTGAGGTGGAGATGAAGGAGAAGAAGGATCGTGTGGACGATGTTCTCTGTGCTACTCGTGCTGCCATCGAGGAAGGTGTGGTGGCCGGTGGCGGTACCACCTACATCCGTGCTCAGGAGGCACTGGCTGACCTGAAAGGTGACAATGCCGACGAGCAGACCGGTATCAACATCATCTGCCGTGCCATCGAGGAGCCGCTCCGTCAGATTGCCGTCAATGGCGGTGCTGAGGGTGCTGTGGTTGTTCAGAAGGTGCGTGAGGGTAAGGGTGACTTTGGTTTCAATGCCCGTACCGATGTCTACGAGGATCTGCGTGAGGCCGGTGTCATCGATCCTGCCAAGGTGGCCCGTGTGGCTCTGGAGAATGCTGCCAGTATCGCAGGCATGTTCCTGACGACAGAATGTCTGATTGTCGACAAACCTGAGAAAGAGCCTGCTATGCCGATGGGCGGTGCCCCAGGCATGGGTGGTATGATGTAATCAGGTAACCCTACTTATACCGGCTGTCGCAAGGCAGCCGGTTTTTTTATGCCCGATATGTTTGGGCGTTTCGCAAAAATGTTGTATCTTTGCACCGCATGAAGAAGTTATTGGATCTCTATCAGCAGTGGCGTGGTGAAGAACCTGCCAATGTCCAGCAGTTGCCAGGGGCGGGCAGCAACCGTTCCTATGTCCGTCTGACGGATCATAAGGGCAAGAGTGTGATTGGTGTCATCGGCACCAGCCGTGATGAGGATCATGCCTTTATCTATTTGACAGAGCATTTCAGCAAGCGGAAGTTGCCCGTGCCTAAGATTCTTGCTGCCAGCGACGATCAGTTGCGCTATTTGCAGACGGACCTCGGTTCTACATCGCTTTTTGATGCCATCCGAGGCGGTCGGGAGGCCGGTGGCAGATATACGCTGAAGGAACAGGAATTGTTGAAACGTACCATCCGTGAACTGCCGAATATCCAGATTCATGGAGCAAGAGGACTGGATTTCTCCAACTGCTATCCGCAGGCGGAATTCGATGTGGACAGTGTGCTCTTCGACCTGAACTATTTCAAGTATTGTTTTCTGAAGGCTACTGAACTCGACTTCCATGAGTTGAAATTAGAGGCAGACTTCCGGCTTTTCGCGAAAGACTTGACGACAGATGAGTATATGGCAGATGGGGATTTGCAATCCCCGACGGTGACCAGTTTCCTCTACCGTGACTTCCAGGCTCGTAATGTGATGATTGACCACGACGGTAATCCGTTCTTCATAGACTATCAGGGCGGGCGCAAAGGCCCGTACTACTATGATCTGGCCTCGTTCCTCTGGCAGGCATCGGCCCGTTATCCCCATAAACTCCGTCGTGAACTGGTCTATGAGTACTATAACTCGCTGAAGAATTATATCGAGGTACCACCTGCCCGTCATTTCGTCAATCGTCTCTCACTCTTCGTTCTTTTCCGCACCCTGCAGGTGTTGGGAGCCTACGGTTTCAGGGGCTATTTCGAACAGAAGAAGCATTTTATCGAGAGCATCCCGCCTGCCATCCAGAACCTGCGGGAACTGCTCGCCAGCACAGCGTCATTCCATTATCCCTATTTGATGGATCTCCTGCGCCAACTCACCGAACTGCCGCAGTTCCAGCAGATAGAGGCGACGGCCAGTCGTGCCGATGGCTATAAGACGACCGACCTGAATCCCTACAAGGCTCATCCTCAGGACGGCCCTGCTACCTTTTCGAAGTATGATGCACAAGGCCCGCTGGTGGTCAGGGTGTTCAGTTTTTCCTATACAAAGGGTATCCCTGAGGACGAGAGCGGCAACGGGGGCGGCTATGTGTTTGATTGCCGCAGCACGCACAACCCAGGCCGCTACGAACCGTACAAGCAGTTGACTGGTCTTGACGAGCCGGTGATCCGTTTCTTGGAGGACGACGGGGAGATACTGACTTTCCTCGACAGCGTCTATAAACTGGCCGATGCTCATGTGCGTCGTTATATCCAACGTGGTTTCACCTCACTGATGTTTTGTTTCGGATGTACGGGTGGTCAGCACCGCAGCGTCTACTCTGCCCAGCACCTCGCAGAGCATATCCACGAGAAGTTCGGCATTGAGGTCCGCATCACCCATCGCGAACAGAACATCACCCAGACCCTCGAAGCCAAATCCTAAAAGCATACTCTAGGCATAGTGTTGGCATACCCTAGGCAAGTACTTGGCATACCCTTGGCAAGTCGTTGGCAAGTCCAAGCAAGCCCTTTGGACTTGCTAAGGCTTGCTAAGGGCTTGCTAAGAGCGAAGGAAGGACGGCTCTAATAGGAATGAAAAATCGACTTTTTCCCCCTTTTTCTTGCGTATTTCAAAAATAATGTCTACCTTTGTCGCAGAATAAGAGTGACTCTGACAAAAATCTATTGAACATCCTATTAATATGAGAAGATCGATGAAACTAAAGACGACAATCCGTTTGGTAACGATGGTATGGTTGCTGATGCTTTCTGGAAAGGGAATGGCACAGTCGGCACAGTCGTTAGTCTTTAATGAGATCATGGCATCAAACGCTGGTGTTGTGATAAGTCCGGCATATAATTTCGACGGCTGGGTTGAGTTGTATAACCCGACGGGGACAGATATCAACCTTTCGGGCATGTATCTCAGCGATGATGCCAATAACTTGACGCGTTGGAAGATGCCTTCCGACATCGGTACCATCCCTGCCAAAGGTTTTCTCGTGGTGTGGCTTGGCTCTGATGACATCAAGAGCAATCAGGCTCCTTTCAAACT
>JAFWTK010000291.1 GCA_017518935.1 Prevotella sp. | reverse complement strand
CAGTTGGGGTACTCGGACTCGAACCAAGAATGACAGGACCAGAATCTGTAGTGTTACCATTACACCATACCCCAATGTCTTTGCACGAAGAACACCCTTGTTCTAAAATGCGGTGCAAAGGTACTACTTTTTCCGGAACTACCAAAACTTTTCAAGGAAAAAATATAAAAAAGCGCAATTTTTCCGCTTTTCCTTTGTTATTCACCCGAATTAAAGTACCTTTGCAGAAGATTTCACCTATTTATATTTTAATGGAGCAAACGAAAGCACTTGTTAAGATCATCACAGAAGGTATCCAGGAGAAGAAAGGCAGCAACATTGTGATTGCCGACCTGACGAAGATCGAGGGCACCATCTGCAAATACTTTATAATATGCCAAGGCAACTCTCCTGCACAGGTAGAAGCCATCACGGAGTCCGTCGGAGATTTTGCCCGCAACCAACTGAAAGAAAAGCCCACCCACGTAGTGGGCTTGGAACATGCACAGTGGGTGGCTATGGACTATACCGATGTGCTGGTACACATCTTTCTGCCGGATGTTCGCGACTATTACGATCTGGAACACCTCTGGGAGGATGCCAAACTAACATTTATACCCGACCTAGACTGATATGGACAATAAGAACAAGAATCAAATGCCCAACAACAATAACGGGCCAAAGATGAATATGCCCCGGTTCAATATGAACTGGATCTATGCCATCGCCATCCTCGCACTCGGCTTGCTCTGGTTCTCCAGCGGCGGTCCGCAGAACAGCAGTATCGCCAGCAAGGCTACCTATTCGAACTTCAAGACGATGGTTGAAAAGGGCTATGCCTCGAAGATCGTGGTCAATAAAAGCCAGAACACCCTGCGTATGTACGTCAAACCGGAGCATATCCGTGACGTATTCCACCAGAGTGCGCAGCAGACAGGCAACGAACCATATATGGAGGTAGAGATTGGCTCGACAGACCAAGTGGAAGAATTCGTGAATGCCGCCAAGGAGGCCAAGACCTTTACGGGCGATTACAGTTATGAGAACCGTAGGGACAGTGAACTGTTCAATATGATTCTCTACAACATCCTGCCCTTTGCATTCATCATCGGGCTGTGGATACTCTTCATGCGCCGGATGGGCGGTGGTGGCATGGGCGGCGGCGGTGGCGTATTCAGCGTCGGCAAGTCGAAGGCCAAGATGTATGAGAAGGGCGGCGACTTAGGTATCACTTTCAAGGACGTGGCTGGACAGGCTGGTGCCAAACAAGAGATACAGGAGATTGTGGACTTCCTGAAGAATCCGCAGAAATATACCGAACTGGGTGGTAAGATTCCCAAGGGAGCCCTCTTGGTAGGTCCTCCGGGCACAGGTAAGACCCTGTTGGCCAAGGCCGTGGCCGGTGAGGCTGGTGTACCCTTCTTCTCGATGTCAGGTTCCGACTTTGTGGAGATGTTCGTCGGCGTGGGTGCCAGTCGTGTGCGCGACCTCTTTGCCCAGGCCAAGACCAAGTCGCCCTGTATCATCTTCATCGACGAGATTGATGCAGTGGGCCGTGCCCGTTCGAAAAATCCCGCCATGGGTGGCAACGACGAAAGAGAGAATACGCTGAATGCCCTGTTGACGGAGATGGATGGCTTTGGCACCAATAGTGGTGTCATCATTCTTGCTGCCACCAACCGTGCCGACATGCTCGACTCGGCTCTCCTCCGTGCAGGACGCTTCGACCGTCAGATACATGTGGACCTGCCAGACCTCAATGAGCGCAAGGAAGTGTTTATGGTGCACCTGAAACCCATCAAGATCGACAATACCGTAGACATCGACTTCCTGGCCCGTCAGACACCAGGATTCTCAGGTGCCGACATCGCCAATGTCTGTAACGAGGCAGCCCTCATTGCCGCCCGTCACAACAGCGAGAAGGTGGGCAAGCAGGACTTCCTCGATGCCGTAGACCGTATCATCGGAGGCTTAGAGAAGAAGACCAAGGTGATGACACAGGCCGAGAAACGTAGTATCGCCATCCATGAGGCCGGTCACGCCACCATCTCATGGTTCACGGAGTTTGCCAACCCGTTGGTGAAGGTCTCCATCGTACCCCGTGGCCAGGCTCTCGGTGCCGCCTGGTATCTGCCTGAGGAGCGTGTGTTGCAGACCAAGGAGGCTATGCTCGATGAGATGTGCTCGCTATTAGGAGGCCGTGCCGCTGAAGAACTGTTCATCGGCAGCATCTCCACAGGTGCCATGAACGATCTGGAGCGCACCACCAAACAGGCCTACGGCATGATTGCCTTTGCCGGCATGAGCGACAAACTGCCGAATATCTGCTACTACAACAATACCGAATACCAATTCCAGAAGCCCTATTCCGAGACAACCGCCAAGATTATGGACGACGAGGTGCTGCGGATGATCAACGAACAATACGAGCGTGCCAAGAGCATCCTGAGAGAACATGCCGAGGGCCATGCCCAACTGGCGCAGTTGCTCATCGACCGTGAGGTGATCTTTGCGGAGGATGTGGAGCGTATCTTCGGCAAGCGCCCCTGGATCAGCCGGGCTGAAGAACTGTTGGAGGCCCAGATGCGTGCCGATGCCGAGCGTATGGCTGAGGAACGCGCCAAGGAATTAGAGGCTCAAGCCTCCCAAGAAAACCCATCATCCTCATCCGACGAACAATGAAGAATTTCATCATCAGAACCATTACCGGCGTACTGTTTGTAGCAGCCATTGTTACTTGCTTCTTGCGGGCAGAGGCGATGATCCTGCTCTTTGCCCTCGTCACCGGACTGACCATCTGGGAGTTTACCGGACTAGTCAATGAACTTGAGCGTATTACCATCAACCGGATGATCTGCACGGTGGCTGGTGTCTATTTCTTCTTTGCGATGGCAGGCTATAATAGCGGACTGACCCCCGCCACCGTATTCATCCCCTACCTTGTATCGATCATCTATCTGCTCATCGCAGAACTCTACCTAATTCATGACGACCCCATCGGCAATTGGGCCTATACGATGATGAGTCAACTCTATATTGCCCTTCCCTTCTCACTGCTCAATGTGTTGGCATTCCGCTCGACGGGCTACGATATCCAGTACACCTATCTTGCTCCGCTCGCCGTCTTCGTGTTCCTTTGGATTAATGATACGGGAGCCTATCTCTGCGGTTCATTGTTAGGCAAACATAAACTCTTCCCCCGCATCTCGCCGGGAAAGAGTTGGGAAGGCAGCATCGGCGGCGGACTTCTCGTGGTGGCCATCGCCGTGCTAATCTGGTATTTGACCGATCAATATGGTGTCAACGACCTGAGTCTTAACGTCTATGAGTGGGCGGGACTCGGGTTAACCGTTGTCATCTTCGGAACGTGGGGCGACCTCGTAGAGAGCCTTTTCAAGCGTACCCTCGGCATCAAGGACAGCGGTAATATCTTACCTGGTCACGGCGGCATGCTCGACCGCTTCGACTCATCACTATTAGCAATCCCTGCAGTCGTCGTCTACCTCTACACACTGACCTTGTTCTAATTATTTAGTCTCGTACAGAACGGTCAGCGTCGGTCGGTAGGTATTCTTCAACGTTACCGTGATGAAGCCACCTTCTGCCTCAAACTTGGCCACCTTGTGGTCATCACCCCGGTGCGGCATATTGGGCCAACTGCCTAAGTCTTTCTCCAACTGGTCGCGGATTGCCTGCCAGAGATTACGGGTACTGTCGTTGGTGGAGAGGTTGTAAGTCTCCTGCAACATTGTCAGCGTGTCATGCTGTTGGGCCAGTATCAGATGGTAGAGTTCCCCCTCCTTTACCATCACGGTATTGGTGAAGGAAGAATCCGTCTTGGCAGAATCGATGGCAAACCCACGGGCAATCAGAGAATCACAGAAAGTCTTGAAGGGCAGGCCCATTGACAGACCACGATATTCGAGGTTTTTCTTCTCCCCACTACTGCAAGCACAGAGTGCTGCAAAGGCCACAAAGGCCACTAAAATCTTCTTCATATCCTTTGTTTTTATGTAATGACGCGGCAAAGATAGCGATTTTTCAGGAAACTTCCAAAAATATTTGTTTTTTTGCTCACTTAATCGTACCTTTGTACCCATGTTTTTCCTAAGTGCACTGTTTTCCGCCCTGCTGGCACTGTCGGCTGACACTATCCGCACCGAGCAGATAGAGGAAGTTGTCGTGACTTCAAACTCCGCACGGCAACGTGTCCAAAGTGTGCAGGCTGGAGCCGAACAACTGCAACTGAAGGACCTGAAAGCGACTCCTTCACTCTTCGGTGAGAATGATGTGATGCGCGCCATCCAGTTGTTGCCTGGTGTCAAATCAGAGAGTGACGCATCGAGCAGTTTTCAGGTCAGAGGCGGTACAGCGGCACAGAACCTCATCCTCTACGATCATGCACCCGTTTATAACGTGGGACATCTGGCAGGTCTCTTTTCGGCTTTCAACGATGATGCCCTCGGTAGTGCCACACTCTATAAAGGCTTGTTGCCCGCCCAATATGGCGGTGCCTCCTCGGCCGTGCTCGACCTGACGGGACGTACCGGCAACAAACACGACTGGCATGGAGGGGCCTCCATCGGGCTGCTCTCAGCGAAAGGGACGATAGAAGGTCCCATTGTCAAGGACAAGGCCTCCTTCTTGGTCACAGCCCGACGTACCTATCTGGATGCCTTCCTCAAACTGACGGATGATTTCAAAAACAACACGCTCTACTTCTATGACATCAATGCGAAGTTGGACTGGACCCTCGGGCAGCACGACCAACTCTTCCTCTCGTTCTTCACAGGCTATGACCGTACGGCCTTAGAGGATATGATTGACATCCGTTGGAGCAACCTGGCGAGTAGTCTGAAATGGCTTCACCATTTCCGGGGCGGCTCGCATGCTCAGACCACCTTATTATATAGTGGTTACCTGACCGACAACGGTATTGACATCTTTGGTATGAACATCTGGTTCAATGGTCATATCCGACAGGGATCCCTTCGGCAGGATTTCCATATCGACCTTGGCAAGCACCAGTTGGATGCAGGCTTCTTTTCTACGCTGATGAATGTGAAATCGGCAGAGTGGAGGTTTGTCACCAAACACGTGAAAGAACAGCGACGCGCCTGGGAGAATGCGGTGTGGCTGAATGGCATCTTTCACCTCACAGACCGTCTGACAGCCTCGGCAGGCCTGCGGGCAGATTTGTTCTCCCCCCTAGGCGGCTCCCTCTATTATGACATCGAAGAGAACGGCGACATCGGCTGGTACTACAACTATGGCAAGAACCAGATTGTGAAGACGCATGTCACCCTCGAACCACGTGCCTCCCTCAATTATCAATTCTCCATTCTCAACTCTCCATTCTCAATTAAACTCGCCTATGCCCGCACCTCGCAGAATATCCATGCCCTGCGAAACCAGAACACTTCCACCCCCTTCGACCGCTATACCCTCAGCAGTAATATCGTCAAACCTGAGATTGCCGATCAGGTCAGTCTCGGTATCTTTGCCGCCACCCCAGACCAGGCCTACGACGTCTCACTCGAAGGCTACTACCGGAAGGTTGACAACGTGCTCGACTACCGCGACGGAAAGAGTTTCAGCAGTGAGATAGAGATAGAACGTCTGATCCTTCCCGGTGAGGGGAAAGGCTACGGCGTAGAACTTGCTCTCCGCAAGAACACAGGCAAACTGACTGGATGGCTCGCCTATACCCTCTCCTGGTCAAAGACCCGTATCCCGGGTGTCAACGGCAGTAGATGGTATGATGCCAACAACGACCGTCGGCACGACATCAGTCTCGTGGCGATGTATCGGTTGGGAAAGCGCTGGATGCTCAACGGTACGTGGGTATTCAATACGGGCCAGGCCTTCACGGCTCCCAGCGGCAAATACCAGATAGAGGACAACTGGATATACTACTACGCCGAGCGCAACGGCTACCGCGCACCCGACTACCACCGTATGGACATCAGTGCTGTCTGGACAAAGCGATACCGCCGTTCCACCCACGAATGGGTATTCAGCATCTATAATCTCTACAACCGCTACAACCCATACCTCATTAATTTCGAGGACAGTGAGAACGGGGCCCGTACCAAAGCCAAGCAGTATTCTCTTTTCGGTATCGTGCCGTCTGTCGCGTTTAATATAAAGTTCTGACCCATGAAGTATTCTCTTTCCACTTTCCTCTTTCCACTTTCTGCTCTCCTTCTTCTCTCTTGCGAGAAGGAAATCGAACTCGACTACCATCAGGTCGACCCGCTCTATGTCGTAGAGGCTTCTGTGTCGAACAACGGAACGGAGGTACGTGTCAGTCGGACAAATGCGATGGACGACAATTACAGCATCAGCGACATCAGCAATGCAGCAGTTACCATTTCTTCCGAAAACGGACAACAGTGGAACATTCCTTACAGCCGTAACGGTTTCTACCGTTCTTCGTCACTCAAAGGCGAGGCCGGCACCACCTATACCATCGAGGTGGCACTCGACGGTCAGCATTTCACCTCCACCTCCACCATGCAACGGAGCCCCACACTCAACAAGTTCCGCTTTGTCTGGATGAAGGTGGCCTCAGAGCGCATTCTGTTCGGCGACCTGCGACTCCAAGACATTCCCAATGAAGACAGTTGGTACTTCATGCACATCTATCGCAACAACATCGGCTACCGCTGGGCGGTGATGCGCGACGACCAGAACCCCAACAAGGAACTGCAACAACTCTTCACCTTTTTCCGCGAAGGCAGCAGCGATAACGATGTGTTGCAGGAAGGCGACAGGTTGCACATTGAGATCCGTGCCATTGACCAACGAGCCTACGATTACCTTTATTCCATGCAAATCATGGACAATACCGGCACCAATCCCGTCCCAAACTTCACGGGGGGATGCTTAGGGTATTTCTCAGCCTATCATCAGATTACCTACGACTGCTTTTATCATCTGGCAGACGTAGAAGAGGAAGAATAAGAGGGAAATGGAAAGAGAATACTATGGAGCAGACTTTCGGAGGATGAGAGTCACTGTAATGTTGTAGTCCTCATTTTCATAGCGCAGGGTCATAGTATCATCGGTAAAGGAGAGGACCTGCGCGAGAATCTTCTGCTTTTGTCCACTCTCATCCACATATTCCAATTTGAGGTTATTATTGTCGCAACGGTAGGTTCCGTCGTAGATGATATCTCCAAACTCATCATAAGAAAAGAAAGACCCATCGCGAACCATACCATTATATTTCCCGTCTGGCATAAAGACAAATCGGTCGTAGGAGAAACTCTCGGGTTCCAGATCGGTATCACCCTCGATGATAACATCGCCCTCGCCCCAGCCACGCTGCCAGGTGCCTACTATCAACTCACCCAGACGACGACCATCATCATCACCCGTGCCGCAACTGCAAAGGAAAAGAAGGGCAGCCAAACAGGCTGCCCTATATAATGCCTTACTTAACATTGCCAACTTTTACAAGGTATTCGGCTATCTGAACCGCATTGAGGGCGGCACCCTTACGGATCTGGTCACCGGAGAGCCAGAAGGTCAGACCGTTCTCATCGCTCAGGTCCTTGCGGATACGACCTACATAGACATCATCCTTACCGGCCGTCTCCAAAGGCATCGGATAGGTCAGTGTGGCGGGATCATCCTTCAACGTGCAACCCGGTGCAGCGGCAATCGCCTTCTGGGCCTCCTCCACACTGATGGGACGTTCGGTCTCAATCCACACCGACTCCGAATGGGAACGCAGAGAAGAGACACGGACACACATGGCCGAGCACTTGGCATCGGTGTGCATGATCTTACGGGTCTCGTTGAACATCTTCATCTCCTCCTTCGTATAGCCATTGGGCTGGAACACATCAATCTGGGGAATCACGTTGTAGGCCAACTGATGGGCAAACTTCTTGATGGTCTTTACCTCACCTTCTTCCACCATCTCCTTGTACTGCTGTTGCAGTTCAGCCATCGCAGCGGCACCGGCACCAGAAGCACTCTGATAAGAAGCCACATGGATGCGCTTGATATGTGAGATGTTCTCCAAAGGCTGGAGCACCACCACCATCATAATCGTCGTACAGTTCGGGTTGGCGATGATACCACGGGGACGGTTCAGGGCATCCTCGGCATTGCACTCAGGCACCACCAAGGGCACATCGTCGTCCATACGGAAGGCGCTGGAGTTGTCAATCATCACCGCACCGTATTTCGTAATCGTCTCGGCATACTCCTTTGAAGTACCAGCACCGGCACTGGTAAAGGCGATGTCCACATCCTTGAAATCATCGTTGTGCTGCAACAGTTTGACTTCAATCTCTTTACCTTTGAACGTGTATTTCCTACCTGCGCTGCGCTCAGAACCAAACAACACCAGTTCATCCATCGGGAAATTCCTCTCGGCGAGAATACGCAGGAACTCCTGTCCTACGGCTCCACTCGCACCCACAATTGCTACTTTCATAAGCCTAATTCCTTTTAATTGTTACAATTTGGCTGCAAAGGTACGACTTTTTTTGGAAAGAAACAAAAAAAGTCGTACCTTTGCACTCAAAATGGCAATATTGGCAGCATATTTACCGATTACCGACCCTACGTTGATCTTCTTCGTGGTGCTGCTCATCATTCTCTTTGCGCCAATTGTGATGAGTAAACTGCGCATCCCGCACATCATTGGCATGGTGCTGGCAGGTGTTGCTGTGGGGCATTACGGCTTCAATATCCTGGAACGTGACATGTCGTTTGAAATCCTCGGCAGCGTGGGACTCTACTATATCATGTTCCTCGCCGGACTGGAGATGGATATGGAAAGTCTGAAAAAGAACTCCAACAAATTCCTGATTTTCGGACTGCTCACCTGTTTCGTGCCACTCATCATGACTTACATCATGGCCCGGATGATGTTGCACTATTCGGGCAGCGCCGCCTTCCTCTTAGGCTGTATCATGGCCTCGAACACGCTGATTGCCTACCCCATCATCGGGCGATACGGCCTACAGCGCCATTCCTCGGTACAACTCTCTGTCGGTTCGTCGATGATTTCGCTCTTTCTGGCCCTGGTGATGATTGCCGCCCTGTCGGCCTCGTTCAGCGCAGACGAGTCCTCACGCCTCTCACCGCTCACTGCCCAACTCTTATTCCTGCTAAAACTGATCGTCTTCATCACTGGCTCCATCTGGCTCATTCCAAAACTGGCCCGCTATTTCCTGCGTCGTTACAGTGATGCCGTGATGCAGTTTATCTTTGTGCTGGCCGTGATGTTCCTATCGGCAGCCCTCTCCAACCTCATCGGACTGGAAGGGATTTTCGGCGCGTTTCTGGCAGGACTTATATTAAACAGGTATATTCCGAAGGTCTCACCCCTGATGAACCGTATCGAGTTCATCGGCAACGCCGTGTTCATTCCCTACTTCCTGATTGGTGTGGGTATGCTCATCAACGTGCGTACCCTCTTCACTGGTGCTGAGGTGCTATGGATAGTCTTCCTCATTGCCTTCTTCGGCACCTTCGGCAAGGCAGTGGCAGCCTATATCTCCAGTCTGGTGTTCCGTCTGCCCAAGCGTGACGGTAATATGATGTTCGGACTGACCTCCGCCCACGCTGCCGGTGCCATCGCCATGGTGATGGTGGGCATGCGACTCGAAGTGGCTCCCGGCATCTACCTGGTCGATGACCACATGCTCAACGGTGTCGTGATGATGATTCTGGTCACCTGTATCATCTCCACCTTGATGACGGAGCATGCTTCCCAACAGATTATCATCCACGAGAAGAATCACTTGCAGGCTGAGGATCCGAAAGCCGACGATGAGAAAATCCTGCTCTGTGTGAAATATCCCGATATCGCCCCGCAACTGCTCAGTCTGGCCTTACTCATACGCAACCAGAAACTCAACCGCGAACTGGTGGGTCTGAACGTGGTCTATGACGACCAGCACGCTTCGGCAGGACGCAAGCAGGGACTCCAACTGTTGGAGAGCCTGCAGCAGCGGGCTTCATCGACAGAAGTACAGATGCAGACACAGGTACGGTTGGCCTCCAACATCGCCAACGGCATCAAGCACGCCTTCCGTGAGTTTGCCTGTTCGGAAATCGTGATGGGCATGCATGTCCACACCGATATCAGTCCGAAGTTCTGGGGTGAGTTCATCCAGAGCCTTTACAACGGCCTGAACCGCCAGATCATCCTCACCCGTTTCATCCAGCCGCTCAACACCCTGCGCCGCATTCAGGTCTGTGTACCGTCGAGGGCGGAGTTTGAACCCGGCTTCCACCGGTGGTTGGAGCGTCTCAGTAGACTGGCCGGACAGTTGGACTGCCGCATCCAGTTCCATGGCCGTCAGGAGTCGTTGGTACTCATTGCCGAATACATCAACAACCGCCACCCTAACGTCCGCGCTGAATACACCCAGATGGGGCACTGGAAAGAACTGCCTAAACTCGCTACCAGCATCGCCGACGACCATCTCTTCGTGGTCATCACGGCGCGTAAGGGTACTATCTCCTACAAGAATGCCATCGAGCGTCTGCCCGATGAACTCCAGAAATACTACTCCGGCAAGAACCTCATGATCATCTTCCCCGACCAGTATGGTCATCAGAAGGAAGACCGTATGAGTTTCACCGAGGCCCAGCACCATGAGGAAAAGAGTATCTATGATACAATTCTGCGTTGGTTGGACAAGAAAATTAGGAATTAGAAATAAGAAATAAGGAATTATGATTACCATTAGTAATATAACGAAGAGTTTCGGAACATTACAGGTGTTGAAAGGCATCGACCTCCATATCGACCGTGGTGAGGTCGTCAGTATCGTCGGACCATCGGGTGCCGGCAAGACCACCCTGTTGCAGATTATCGGCACGCTCGACCGTCCCGACACCGGTACAGTATGTGTCGACGGCATCGATACCACCACCCTCTCCTCTAAAAAATTGAGCGACTTCCGCAACCAGCACCTCGGCTTTGTGTTTCAGTTCCACCAACTCCTACCAGAGTTCACGGCGATTGAGAACATCATGATTCCAGCTTATATCGCAGGACTCTCCAAGAAACGCGCCAAACAACGCGCCCAGGAACTGCTCGACTTCATGGGACTGGCAGACCGTGCCACCCATAAGCCCAACGAACTCTCCGGTGGTGAGAAGCAGCGCGTAGCCGTGGCCCGCGCCCTCGTCAACAGTCCCGCCGTCATCTTGGCCGACGAACCTTCCGGCTCTCTCGACTCCAAAAACAAGGCTGAACTCCACCAACTTTTCTTTGACCTCCGCGACCAGTTCGGCCAGACCTTCGTCATCGTCACCCACGACGAAGCCCTTGCCCAGATCACCGATCGCACCATTCACCTTCGCGACGGACTGATAGAACTGCCATCTGTCGAAGATTAAAGTATATATCATCAACCAAGAAGCAGAAAAAACATTCCAAACTCGTTTTTTTATGCCTGAAATTCAGGGCATATCTATGCCCAGGGGGTAGAAACGTGCCTGAGATTCAGGGCATATCTATGCCCAGGGGGCAGAAACGTGCCTGAGATTCAGGGCATATCTATGCCCAGGGGGCAGAAATGAAGTGAACCCCAAAGTTTGGACGGATTAAACACTATTGCTCATTTGGAATTGAGTCCGGTATTGTACTGGGCTCATTCCTTTTAGTCTGAGCTTTATTCTCTCATTATTATAATAGTCAATGTACTCTTTCAGGTCTTT
>JAFWTK010000290.1 GCA_017518935.1 Prevotella sp. | reverse complement strand
TTAAACAACTGATATTTCCTACTTTTGACCTACAAAAGTACTCGATTTCTTCGAATAAGCCAAGCCTATGCCACTCCATTTAGAAATTATTAACATCAAGCAAACAAAAGACTCAACGGAATTCTCCGATGAGTCTCTGCGGTGCGTACGAGATTCGAACTCGTGACCTCCTGCGTGACAGGCAGGCATTCTAACCTACTGAACTAACGCACCAGTCTTGGTCTTTTTTTGTTTGCGGGTGCAAAGGTAGGAATAATTTCTGAACCCACAAAACTTTTTAAGGATTTTTTTCAGAAAACATCGAAAAAAGTTTAGAAAAGCCTTTGCACCACGATGGCATCGTGATAATTTGTGCCATCAAACAGCCATTCTTTCAGTCGTGCAGACTCCGTATAGCCCAACTTACGGAAGAGTTGCAGACACGCTTTGTTAGTGACATCGATGGTGGCATAGAGTTGGTGGAGATGCAGGATGTTGACGGCATAGTCGGAAATCTGCTCCATCGTACTCTGCGCATAGCCGGCGTGTCGGAACGGTTCTTCAATGATGAGTCCAAGTTCCGCCCTACAGTTGGACGGGTCGAAATTAACGAGGTCGACGATACCTACAACTGTCCCCTCTTCGTTTTCTATCATCATCCTCACCTGACGGTCTGTATAGATGTCGCCGGAGGCAGTGGCTATATAGTTGTGAAGGGTATACCGGCTGTAAGGCACATTGCTACTGCCGACATTCCATAAATCGACATCATTCTCTATACGATAGAGCAATTCCAGATCCTCCGGCTCCAAGGCACGGAGACGTATTTTAGGTTTCTGACTCATAATAGTCTCTGTTTTTATTCGGATTCAGGAAGGCACGCATTCTATCGCCCAGCATCTTCATCAGGGCCATAAAGGCACGGAAGTAGATAGCAGCCTGGATAGGCAGCGAGAGCAGGAACGAGAGATGTCCATAATGCTTGCGGAAGAAGATGAGCATTGCCTGATAGAACACATGGACATAGCGGAATGAGGACTTCGTTGTTGACTCCCCCTTATAGTGGATGATATCGAGCGGCAAATACCAGTTCTGCCAACCGCCTTTCAATAGACGGTACGACAGGTCGATGTCCTCACCATACATAAAGAAGTCCTCATCCAACAGTCCCACCTGATCAAGAGCCTTGCGCCTTAGCATACAATAGGCACCGCTGATGACCTCTATCCTTCCGGGCTTGTCCCAAGGCAGATGGCTCATATAATATCTTTTAGAAAAACCGATCATTTTCAGGAAGGCAACCCAAGGTGTCGGTATTGCCCGTCGCGACTCTGGGGCGGCCTCTCCGTCACGAGTCAGCATTCGCACACCTACTCCACCCGCCTCCGGATGGCTGTCCAAGAACGCCACCGATTCCCGAAGCGTGTTCTCATAGACCACGGTATCCGGATTGAGCAACAGCACATACTCCGCCTGCGACTGACGTATAGCCAGATTATTGGCTCGTGCGAAGCCCATATTCTCCGTGTTGGCGATGAAATGCACCTTCGGAAACCGCGGTTCCAAATATGCCACGCTATCGTCGGAGGAGTGGTTGTCAACGACGAATATCTCTCCTTCAATACCCGTCAGCGCCTTCTCAACACTCTTCAAGCACGCTTCCAGTAGGAGACGGACATTATAGTTGACGATAATAACAGACAATTTCATTCTTCGGTGGTTTCTGAGACACAACGGTTATAACTCGGGAAGACAAACGGCAGGCACAGCAGGAGGATAATGGCCAGATAGCCGAACGTGGGATTCATATATATATAATATAATAAGGTGTTGATGACCATCGGTGCTTCGAGGATGATCAGTCTGGCCATACCCCATTTCCACATGGCGCGCTCCTTGCGGTTGACAAGGTCATTGTGGATAACCTTAAACTTAAACAGACGCAGACCCAAGAATGCGGCACCTAACGTGATCAGTTCCATCATGGATGTCAGCGCAAATTCCGACTGCTTGTCATCTGCCTTAATACCAGCAGGCAATACATCCAGTTCAAACAGAACGATAGCCACTAACGCCAAAGCAGCCTGCGCTGTGTAGAATACCATCAGTTGTTTACTTACTTTCTTCATATCTTCTGTTACTTATTTTCCTTCAAACAATGTCCTGTTCAGGATAGATCGCCCAAGGGTAATCTCATCCGTATATTCTAACTCGTTACCCACAGACACGCCCCGAGCAATGATGGATATCTTCACATCGCCATAGGGAGCCAGTTTGCGGTAGATATAGAAGTTGGTGGTGTCGCCCTCCATCGTCGGACTGAGGGCGAGGATCACCTCCTTCACGTTTCCTTCTGCCACACGAGTCACCAGCGAGTCGATTTCGATGTCGCTTGGCCCCATGCCGTCCATCGGTGAGATGACACCTCCAAGCACATGGTAGAGTCCCTTATACTGCATCGTGTTCTCAATGGCCATCACATCCTGCACATTCTCTACCACACAAATGGTCTGGGCATCGCGGCGCGGCTCGCCACAGATGGGACAAATATCAGTGTCACTGATGTTATGACAGATATGACAGTATTTGATCTCCTGTTTCATACGACGGATGGTCTCAGCAAATTGTTCTACCTCTGCCTCTTCCTGACGAAGCATCCAAAGCACAAGGCGCAAGGCTGTCTTCCGACCTATTCCCGGCAGTTTCGAAAACTCTGACACGGCCTTTTCCAGTAATTGTGATGAGAACGGTTGTTGTATCATCTTTAACTTTTCACTAATCACTTTACACTTATCTCGGAGAGTTCCAGCCAGCGCATCGTCTTCTCGTCAAGTTCATCCTTCAACTGAGGCAGTCGCTTACTCTTCTCCGTCAATTCGTCGATGGAAAGGCTGCCACTACAAAGGGCCTCTTCCAACTGATGCTGTTCTGCTTCGAGTGCGGCAATCTCCTTCTCTAAGCACTCAAACTCAGTTTTTTCCTTATAGGTCATCTTCCGCTTACCATCATCGCGACTTTTTGTCTCTCGAACGATCTTCTGCTCTTTCTGAACCTTTTCCGATGCCTCTTTTGGTTGAAGGGCCTGCCATTCCCTGTACTGCGTATAGTTGCCGGGGAAATCCTTGATCTCACCGTTTCCCTTAAACACCAACAGATGATCCACCACCTTATCCATAAAGTAGCGGTCGTGCGAGACCACAATCACACAACCGGGAAAGTCCTGCAAATATTCTTCGAGTATCTGCAAGGTCACGATGTCGAGGTCGTTTGTCGGTTCATCAAGTACCAAGAAATTGGGGTTCTTCATCAGCACCGTACAGAGATAGAGTTTCCGTCGTTCACCGCCAGAGAGTTTATAGACATAGTTATGTTGCTGTTCGGGGGTAAAGAGGAAGTATTGCAAGAATTGCGTGGCGGTGAAATGCTTCCCACCACCCATATCAATATACTCAGCGATGTTGCGCACCACATCGATCACCTTCTGACTCTCATCGAACTGCAAACCTTCCTGTGAGAAATAGCCAAAGCGTACCGTATCGCCGATATCGAAGCGACCTTCGTCTGGCTGTATCAGTCCTAATAGCATTTTCAAAAATGTGGACTTACCTGTACCATTACTTCCTACAATGCCCATCTTCTCGAAACGGGAGAAGTTATAGTAAAAGTCCTTCATGATGATCACATCGTCATACTGCTTCGTGATATACTGACACTCGAAAATCTTGCTGCCAATATAGACATTGTTCGATTTCAGGCGTATCTGCCTTTCCTCGATGCGTTGCTTGGCGATGCGCTCCAGATCGTAAAATGCTTCTTCACGATAACGGGCCTTATGCCCTCTGGCCTGCGGCATTCTGCGCATCCATTCCAGTTCTGTACGGTAGAGATTGTTGGCACGTGCTATCTCTGCCCGTTTGTTGTCAATGCGTTCTTGCCGTTTTTCCAGATAATAAGAGTAATTGCCACGATAAGTATAGATGGTCTGGTCGTCGAGTTCCAGAATGACAGAGCACACACGGTCTAAGAAGAAACGGTCGTGTGTCACTATCAAAAGCGTCTTGTTACCTCGACCCAGATAACCCTCCAACCACTCAATCATCTCCAGATCGAGATGGTTCGTCGGCTCATCGAGTATCAGCAGGTCTGGTTCTGTTAACAGCACGTTAGCCAATGCCACACGTTTCTGTTGGCCGCCAGAGAGTTGTCCCATCGGTTGGTTGAGGTCACGTATCTTCAGTTGCGTCAGAACCTGCTTGGCCTTCAGCACCTTTTCGTCCTCTCCCTGATGATTGAAACAGGCATCCAGCACACTCTCTTCGGGATCGAAGACTGGCGACTGTTCCAGCAATCCCACCTTTAAATCCCTGCGGAAGATAATCTCACCGGAGTCATATCCTTCTTTGCCTGAGAGCACGGAGAGTAGCGTTGACTTACCCATACCGTTCCTGGCTATCAATCCCACCTTCTGTCCTTCGGCAATCGAAAAACAGATATCCTTGAACAACACCAGTGCACCAAACGACTTCGTCAGGTTCTGTACATCCAAGTATGGGGTATCTTTAGCCATTGGCAATGTCTTTATTGATTTGGTCTATATAGTTAAGCACTTCGTCCCTACCCTGTTTCTTTTCAGAAGAAGTGACAAACATCGGGGGAAGTTCCTCCCAAGTTTCCGAAAGCACAGTCTTATAGGCCTCCACACTGGCGTTCACCTTATTGGATGTGAGTTTGTCTGCCTTTGTAAATACAAGTGCAAAGGGAATATTCGACTCGCCCAACCACTGGATAAACTCCAAGTCTATCTTCTGTGCTTCCAACCGCACATCAATCAGCACAAACACATTCACCAGTTGCTCCCTTTGCAGGATATAGCCACGAATCATCTGATCCAGTCTTGTAACCTCATTCTTCGAACGCTTGGCGTATCCGTAGCCAGGCAGGTCCACCAGATACCACTCATTGTTGATGATAAAATGGTTGATCAGAAGCGTCTTACCGGGTGTGGCTGAGGTCTTGGCCAGTTTCCGGTTGTTGGTCAGCATATTAATCAGACTCGACTTCCCCACATTCGAGCGCCCGATAAAGGCATATTCTGGTTTCGTGTCCTTTGGACACATCGACACCATCGGTGCACTCAGGCTGAATTCTGCTTTTTTTATTTCCATTTATTTTCATTTTGGGTGCAAAGGTAGTTATTTTTTTCTAAATATTTTGGTAAATAAAAAAAAAGTATTACCTTTGCAGCGTTTTTCGAAACAGCGTTTCCGTTCGTGAAGCGTTTCTACCTCAAATTTATCATTTCAAGAACATTTTGGTTATATATTTATGTATACAAAAGAAGAATTAGAAGCAATGGATGTACCCCAATTGATGGGTATAGCCGAAGAATTAGGTGTAAAAGTCAAGCAGAGTGACGACCTTGAGACGGTGGTGTATGCCATCCTTGATAAGGCCGCAGAAGAGAGTGCTTCACCTAAGCGCAAACGCACTCGCATTTTGAAGAAAGATACCAACCGCGTATATACTGTAAAAGGAAAAGAAGGCGAGAACTTTGACGTGATCAACAATCGCACACAGGCAAAAACGGAAACACCTTCTCTTTTCAGCGATGAACCGATAGAAGCACCTAAACCTGCTGAAGAGGCTCCTGCAGAAGAGCCCGCTCCTGCTCCAAAGAAGCGTACCCGTAAGACCAAAGCAGAAAAAGAAGCCGAAGCGGCTGCCGAAGCAGAGAAAAAAGCGGCTGCCGAAGCCGCTGCAGCCGAAGTTCCAGGGGAGGCTGTTCCAGAGGAGGCTGTCCCAGAATCAATAGATGTCCCCGAGGCAGAGTTCGCCACAGGTGCTGAAGACAACAGCGAGGCCGAAGAACAGAAGAACTTGCTGATGCAGTTGCAGGAGAAGATGGCCCAGCGTTCCCGTGAAGAGAGCAAGGAGATACCATCGGAAGAACCAGTCGAGTTATCTGATGCCATCTGGGAAGGCGATCCGGGCGACGGTACCGACTTCATCACGGTAGTAGATATTCCCATTGAGGATCAGGCGGCTATTCCGTCACTCGACATCTTTGACCGCCCTGTCATTAACAATACCACACAGGATGCCCCCATCAACAGCAATCGTTCCAACGAAGAGAGATACGACTTCAACGACTTGATTCCTGGCAATGGCGTCCTCGAAGTGCTTCAGGACGGTTATGGCTTTCTCCGTTCCAGCGATTACAACTACCTCTCGTCGCCCGACGATATTTATGTGGCTCCCAGCCAGATCAAGCAATACGGCTTGAAGACAGGTGATGTCGTGGATTGTACCGTGCGTCCTCCCTATGACAATGAGAAGTATTTCGCTCTCTCCAGCGTGAAGTCCATCAATGGCCGCAACCCCTCGGAGGTACGAGACCGTGTGGCCTTCGAGCACCTCACCCCACTCTTCCCAGAAGAGAAATATACGCTCTGCGGCGACAAGGCAACCACCAATCCCAGTGTACGCATCGTTGACCTATTCTCACCGATTGGTAAGGGTCAGCGTGCCCTCATCGTGGCACAGCCCAAGACCGGTAAGACCATCCTGATGAAGGATATTGCCAATGCCATCGCCGCCAACCATCCCGAGGCCTATATCATGATGCTGCTCATCGACGAGCGTCCTGAGGAGGTGACAGATATGGCCCGTACCGTCGATGCCGAGGTGATTGCCTCCACCTTCGACGAGCCCGCCGACCGTCACGTGAAGATTGCCGGTATCGTCCTGGAGAAGGCCAAGCGTATGGTAGAGTGTGGACACGATGTCGTCATCTTCCTCGACTCCATCACCCGTCTGGCACGTGCCTACAACACGGTGGCTCCAGCCTCTGGTAAGGTACTTACCGGTGGTGTCGATGCCAATGCACTACAGAAGCCGAAGCGCTTCTTCGGCGCAGCCCGTAACATCGAGGGCGGCGGTTCGCTGACCATCATTGCTACGGCACTTGTGGATACCGGTTCTAAGATGGACGAGGTGATTTTCGAGGAGTTCAAGGGAACAGGTAACTCCGAGATCCAACTTAACCGTTCGCTCTCCAACAAGCGTATTTTCCCGGCTATCGACCTTGTACTGTCATCAACCCGTCGCGACGACCTGCTGCATGATCAGACCACGCTCAACCGCATGTGGATCATCCGTAAGTTCATTGCCGAGATGAACCCCGTAGAGGCCATGAATACCATCCGCGATCGTCTGGTCAATACCCATGATAACGAGGAGTTCCTCATGTCGATGAATGGATAACAAGAACACTTAGGGTTCATTTATGCAGAAAAAAAGGAAAAACGATGGTGGAATGAAAAAAAAGATGTAATTTTGCACCGCCGTTGGAGAAGTCCCCCATTGTGAAGGGGTACCGGCGGTAAGATAAATTGCATAGAAATATGAAAGTAATGAAATTCGGCGGAACGTCCGTAGGTTCCGTAAAAAGCATTTTAAGCTTGAAAAACATTGTGGAGGCAGAGGCTCGGACGCAACCTGTCATTGTAGTAGTAAGCGCACTCGACGGCATCACGGACAAACTGATTGCCACGTCGCAGATGGCCAAACAGGGCGATGAGCACTATCGCGAGGAATTCGATGCGATGGTGAAGCGCCACCACCAGATGATAGACACCATCATCACCGACGACAAGAAACGCGTTGACTTATTTAATAATGTGGATCAACTCTTCGACCAATTGAAGAGCATCTACTACGGTGTTTACCTGATTCACGACCTGTCGAAAAAGACAGAGGACACGATTGTATCATATGGCGAGCGCCTGAGTTCGAACATCGTGGCAGCCCTCGTGAAGAACGGTGTGCGTATGAATGCCCGTGACTTTATCCGCACGGAGAAAAAAATGGGTAAGCACGTGATTGATGCCGATCTGACAACACAACTGGTGAAGGAAGCCTTCAAGGACCTAGATGAGAAGAGTGTGTACGTGGTGCCGGGCTTCATAGCCAGAGATCGTGACAGTCACGAGACAACAAACTTAGGTCGTGGTGGTTCGGACTATACAGCGTCCATCATTGCTGCCGTACTGAATGCCGATGTGCTGGAAATCTGGACGGATGTGGACGGTTTCATGACGGCTGACCCGAAAGTAATCAAAAGTGCCTATACGATTAATGAACTCTCGTATGTGGAGGCGATGGAACTGTGTAACTTCGGTGCAAAGGTTATCTACCCGCCAACCATCTATCCCGTCTGCATCAAGAATATACCTATTAAAGTAAAGAACACCTTTAATCCCGAACATCCGGGAACACTCATCAAGGAAACGATTGAGGACGACAACAAGCCCATCAAGGGTATTTCTTCAATTAAGGGCACCTCGCTGATCACGGTGACAGGTCTCTCGATGGTGGGTGTGATTGGTGTGAACCGCCGTATCTTTACCACCCTGGCCAACAAGGGCATCTCGGTCTTCATGGTGTCGCAGGCCTCGTCTGAGAACTCCACCTCTATCGGTGTGCGCGACGAGGACGCTGAGGCAGCCGCAGAAGTGCTGAATGCCGAGTTTGCCAAGGAGATTGAGACGGGTGCCATGTTCCCCATGCAAGTGGAGAGCGGTTTGGCCACCATCGCCATCGTGGGTGAGAACATGAAGCAGACACCAGGTATCGCCGGTAAGTTGTTTGGGACCTTAGGACGCTCGGGTATCTCGGTAATTGCCTGTGCCCAGGGTGCCTCCGAGACGAATATCTCGTTCGTCGTGGACGGTCGTTTCTTAAGGAAATCGCTCAACGTGCTGCACGACTCCTTCTTCCTGTCGGAATACAAGGTGCTAAACCTCTTTATCTGTGGTATCGGTACAGTAGGCGGTATGTTGCTCGAACAGATTCGTACCCAACAGCAGTTCCTGATGCAGTCAAGACGTCTGAAACTGAATGTGGTGGGTATCTCGGATGTGGACAATTTTGTGCTGGATCGCGATGGCATCGACCTCGACAACTACGAAAAGATTCTGCGTGCAGGCTTCCCTGCTAATACGGAGCATATGCGCGACGAGATTGTGAAGATGAATATCTTCAACAGTGTCTTCGTCGACTGTACCGCCAGTCGGCAGATTGCCCAACTCTATCAAACGTTCTTAGAACATAATATTTCGGTAGTGGCCGCCAATAAGATTGCTGCTTCGAGTGACTATGACAATTACCTGAGACTGCGCCAGACGGCTCGCGACAAAGGCGTATGGTTCCGCTACGAGACCAACGTTGGTGCCGGTCTGCCGATTATCGGCACCATCAACGACCTCTGCAACTCGGGTGACAAGATCCTGAAGATCGAGGCCATCCTGAGTGGTACGCTGAACTTCATCTTCAACGAGATTGCTGCTGATGTACCCTTCTCAGAGACGGTTCGTCGTGCGAAGGAACAGCGTTATTCAGAGCCCGATCCACGAATCGACCTCAGTGGTACGGATGTGATCCGTAAACTCGTCATCCTGACCCGTGAGGCTGGCTATAAGGTAGAACAGGCCGATGTAGAAAAGCATCTCTTCGTACCCGACAGTTACTTTGAAGGCTCGATTGACGACTTCTGGAAGAAGTTGCCTGAACTGGATGCCGACTTCGAGACCCGTCGCCAGAAGTTGGAGGCAGAGAACAAGCGTTGGCGCTTTGTGGCCACAATGGAAGCCGACGAAAACGACCCATCGTCATTCAAGACTAGCGTTGCCTTGAAGGAGGTGCCTTACGGCCATCCTTTCTATGGCCTCGAAGGGTCGAACAACATCGTGTTGCTGACCACCGAGCGCTATAAGGAATACCCAATGCTGATCCAGGGCTACGGTGCCGGTGCTGCCGTTACCGCTGCTGGTGTATTTGCGAATATCATGTCAATTGCAAACATCTAGTTTCATGAAACATATCATCATTCTTGGTGATGGCATGGCCGACCTTCCCGTAGAGCGACTCGGAGGGAAAACCCTGCTGCAATATGCCAATAAACCCACGATGGACCTGTTAGCCCGTGAAGGTCGTTGTGGCCGACTGATGACCGTACCCGATGGATTCCCTCCTGGCTCGGAGGTGGCCAATACGTCCATCCTTGGTTACGACCTGGTTCGTGTCTATGAGGGTCGAGGACCACTTGAAGCCGCCAGTATCGGTTATGAGATGGGCAACGATGACCTGGCACTGCGCTGTAACATCATCACAGTGCAAGATGGCCGGATCATCACCCATAACGGGGGAAATCTTGAAACCGCCGACGGCGATGTACTCATAAAGTATCTGAACGAGAGACTTGCCAAGCCCATCAACGAGCAGGCAGGTTTCGAGCGCGTCAAATTCATCACTGGTATCCAGTACCGTCACCTGCTTATTATCAAGGGTGGCAACAAGCATATCATCTGTGCCCCTCCCCATGACCATCCCAATCAGGAATGGCTGCCCCTGCTGGTAAAAGCCGAATCGAAAAATACTTTCCAGCCCACAGGTTCTATACGATTATCGCCTGTGGAAACGGCCAAACTGCTCAACGAACTCATCCTCAAATCGCAGGAACTCCTTGCCGCCCACCCCTTCAATATAGAACGTGCCAAGCGTGGGGAGCGACAAGCCAATAGTATCTGGCCCTGGAGTGGTGGCTATCGTCCCTCGATGGAGACGCTGATGCAGCGCTATCCGCAGATAAAGACGGGCGTGGTGATTTCTGCTGTCGACCTCATCCGAGGCATCGGTCACTATGCCGGTTTGGGCATCATACATGTGAAGGGCGCCACCGGTCTTGCTAATACCAACTACGAAGGAAAGGCTGAGGCTGCCATCGAGGCGCTGCGTCACAATGACTTCGTGTTCGTCCATGTTGAGGCGAGCGACGAGGCTGGTCATGACGGCGACCTTGAATTGAAACTCAAAACCATTGAGTATCTGGACCAGCGACTCATTGCGCCAATATATAAAGAGGTATGCACGTGGAAGGATCCCGTCTGCATCGCCGTGCTCCCAGACCATCTGACACCAGTGGAACAGCGCATCCATGTAGGACAGGCTGTGCCATTCCTTATCTGGCATCGTGGTATCAAGCCCGACGATGTACAACAGTACGATGAGGTGTCGTGTGTCAGTGGCTCCTATGGTCTTCTCCTTCACGACCAGTTTATGCAGGCCTTTATGAAATATTAATTCCCATTAAGCCCATTCATATGAAATATTATAGTACCAATGGTAACGCTCCTATCGCCGACCTGCACAAAGCAGTGGTAAAAGGCCTGGCTGAGGATCGTGGCCTTTATATGCCAGAACAGATCAAGAAATTGCCGAAAGCATTTTTCGACAATATTCAGGACATGAAGTTCCAAGACATTGCCTACAATGTGGCCAGTGCCTTTTTCGGAGAGGATGTAGACCTTGATGCTTTAAAGGACATCGTCTACGACACGCTCTCCTTCGACTGTCCCGTGGTGAAAGTCAAAGACAATATCTATTCCTTGGAACTCTTCCACGGCCCCACCCTCGCCTTTAAGGATGTGGGGGCGAGGTTTATGGCAAGACTTCTGCAGTACTTCATCCGTCAGGAAGGTCAGCATGAGCAGGTAAACGTATTAGTGGCCACCTCTGGTGATACGGGTTCTGCTGTGGCGAATGGTTTCCTCGGTGTGGAGGGCATCCATGTCTACGTGCTCTATCCGAAAGGAAAGGTGAGTCCTATTCAGGAATGCCAGTTCACCACACTGGGTAAGAACATTACTGCCATCGAGGTGGATGGTGTCTTTGACGACTGTCAGGCATTAGTCAAGAGTGCCTTTATGGACGAGGCTCTGAACCAGCACATGAAACTGACATCTGCCAACTCCATCAACGTGGCACGCTTTCTCCCGCAGGCATTCTACTATTTCAATGCTTATGCCAGAATGAAGGCGCAGGACAAAGCCGATCAACTTGTCATGTGTGTACCAAGTGGTAATTTCGGCAATATCTGCGCTGCCCTCTTCGGTCACGCCATGGGACTGCCTATCAAGCGCTTCATTGCTGCCAACAATGCCAACGACGTGTTCTATAACTACTTGCAGACAGGCAAGTATGAGCCGAAAGCCAGTGTACAGACGCTGGCCAATGCAATGGACGTAGGTGATCCTTCGAACTTTGCCCGTATCTATGACTTATATGGTAAAAGCCATGAGCGCATCACTTCTCTCATCAGCGGAGCCACTTATAACGACGAGCAGATCAAAGAGACTATGCGCCAGTGCTATAAGGAAACGAACTATATCCTTGATCCTCATGGTGCCTGTGGCTATCAGGCCCTCGTCGACGGACTTCAGGAAGACGAAGTGGGCGTGTTCTGTGAGACGGCTCATCCGGCTAAGTTCAAGGAAAAAGTGGACGATATCCTCGGCATCGACGTGGATATTCCAGACCGTCTTTCCGCCTTCATGAAAGGTGAGAAACAGAGTGTCCCGATGACCAAGGATTTCATGGATTTCAAAGCCTATCTGATGAAACAATAAGCAAGGCGCCCTCAAGGGGCGCTTTACTTTTTATAAAGAATCCAACCTGTCAGAATATAGTTCAGTAGCCTCCTCTCCCAGTTCATCATCGGTCATATCGATAAGAGGATGCATAGCCGTCTCTGGTTCCAGATTGATGCCAAAGCGATTCAGATTCTGGTTCGTATAAGTCAACTGCGCCCCAAAGAGACAGATCGTCCATGAGATCTGTACCCAGAGCATAAAGAGCGGCAAGGCGGCAAAAGAGCCGTAGATAGCATTATAGCCCGTCACCCACAACTGCGAATGAATATAGAACATCTGCAATACCTGCATGGCGATACCCGCCAGAATACCAGGAACAATGGCACATGAAAGGCGCACCTTCGTATTGGGCATATAGACATAAAGGCCGATGAAAAGCAGCGTGACAATGATATAAGTTGTGAGGTCGATCAACTGGGGCAACGCAAATCCCAAGAACGTGTCGTTACTATAGGATTTTGCAATAGTAGACATGAATATCGTCAACCCCGTAGACACAATAATCAAAATGGGAAAGAGCAGGAACATGGCCAGGTAATTGACAAAGGAACGCATGATAGGACGGGAGTTGCTGACCTGCCATATCTCATTGAAGGTTTCCTCTACATTGTTCATCAACATCAATACGGTGTAAAGCATAAAAATCAAACCGATACCGAGAAAGATACCGCTTTGGGTATGAACCAGATAGCCGTTCACAAAACCGACGATGGAATCTGCGGCCTGAGGCTGGGATGAAAAGATATCACGAAACCAGTATTCAATGTATTTGTTGAAACCGAAGCCGCGGGCAATGGCAAAGACCACAGCCAGTATAGGGACGATGGCTAACAGTGTGGAATATGTCAGAGCCGATGCCTGGGCCATCACACGCTTCCTCGTAAAGAAACGGATGGTGAGGGACAATATCCGGTATATCTGTTTCAGATGCTTTTTCATCTCGTCACTATTTACATTAAAAAAACACTGCCTCCGTAAGCCGGGTTCTGTTTTAGCCTGTCATCTATCTAGTCCACGAGTCACCCCGTGGATCAAGCGTTCTACCCTCCATCGTAAATCGGGCGGGCAACCCTCAGACGATAGTATACGCGAACTTGCAGCCCCCAGTCGGCACAGCCCGACGATCACCCGTCGGCTGGTAGTCTCTTACACCACCTTCTCACCCTTACTCTTTGCAGAGCGGTTATTTTCTTCTGCCGGCACTTACTGTCACCAATAACTTCCACTTTCAGAAGTGGGGTGCCCTGTGCTGCCCGGACTTTCCTCTTGTGTCAGACTGACACCAGCGACAAGCCGAGGCAGTGTTTTCGATGGCAAAAGTACAAAATAATATTGAAATACGAAAGGATTGCGAGAAAGAATAATAATAAAAATACGGATAGTTGCTATATATTAATTACAACTGGTTATTATTCTTAAATTTGTCAATCATTTAAGATTTGAAGTGTTAATAGCAAACAGCCGTTAAGTAGAATGTGAGAAGTGTTAAAATGGGACAAATATTCACGACATTTTGTCAGTTTCACGAAAAATGCACCTAACTTTGCAACCGAAAACAATGAGCCATCTGGTGCTCATAGTCAATAAGAGGTATAATTTAAAATCATAACAAAATGAACGCAAATATGAAAAAGATTGTAAACGTCGCTACTCCAGCCGTATGCGCTGTAGCACTGGTACTGTCTGTTGTAGCATTCAACAAGACGAATGCTGCCAACACACCGACCCCCGTTGTGGCTTCCATGCAAGCAGGACAACCCGTAGACCTGACCTTTGCAGCCGAGAAGGCATTGCCTTCAGTGGTCTACATCAAGAACACGCAAAACTCAAAAGTTCAGACTGTCGAGTATTCTGACCCATTCGAAGACTTCTTCTCTGATCCGTTTGGCGGATTCTTCGGACGTGGACAGGGGCAAGGCAATGGTGGACGCCGCCAACGCCAGGTACAGACGCCGAAGCGTGTGGCAGCGGGCTCTGGTGTCATCATTTCTGCCGACGGCTATATCGTCACCAACAACCATGTGGTGGATGGTGCTGATGAACTGCTGGTGACTCTCAATGACAATAAGGAATACTCCGCCCGCATTATTGGTGCAGATGCCACTACTGACCTGGCACTCATCAAGATTGACGGCAAGAACCTGCCTGCTATCCAGATTGCCAACTCCGACGATGTAAAGGTTGGTGAATGGGTGCTCGCTGTAGGTAATCCCCTCGGACTCAACAATACAGTCACTGCCGGTATCGTATCGGCAAAGGCCCGCAGTATGCAGGAGCCTGGCAAAGTGACTTCCATGATTCAGACGGATGCAGCCATCAACCAGGGCAACTCTGGTGGTGCGCTTGTCAACACCAATGGTGCCCTTATCGGCATCAATGCCATGATCTATTCCCAGACGGGTTCCAATATCGGCTATGGTTTCGCTATCCCGACATCTATCATGAACAAGGTTGTCGACGACATCAAGAAGTACGGTACCGTGCAGCGTGCCATGATTGGTATCCAAGGACAGGATGTCAGCGCCTATGTGGACGGTGAGAAGGAAAATGGCAACGAGGTGGATCTCGGCACGATGGAGGGTATCTATATTGCCAAGGTTATCGAAGACGGTGCTGCCGCCGATGCCGGTCTGAAGGAAGGCGATGTCATCACACATATCGATGGACAGAAAGTGCCGAAGTTTGGCGATCTGACAGGCATCATCGCCCAGAAGCGTCCTGGCGACAAGGTCACCATCACTTATCTGCGCAACAAGTCGAAGAAGACCGCTACCCTCACCCTGAAAAACGAAAAGGGTAACACAAAGGTGGTGAAGGATGCAGACATTGATGTGCTTGGCGGACAATTCAAGGCCATCAGCGACTCCCAGAAGGAACAGTTGAATATCGGCTATGGCCTTCAGGTACTGAAAGTCAGTGGCGGCAGACTGAAGGATGCCGGTGTGCCTCAGGGGTTCATCATCCAGCGCATCAACGAGCAGAGTGTCAAGACCATCGAAGATCTGCAGAAGATTGTGAAGGAAGCCAATAAGTCGAAGGAGCCCGTTCTCTATATCCAGGGTATCTACCCCACGGGTAAGAAAGGCTATTTCGCCGTGCCTCTGGAAGATGAATAAGCGCAAATCAACCCAAGAAAAGCCGCAAATGTAAAATATTTGCGGTTTTTTTTGGTGATTCCGTTTTTTTGCCTTACCTTTGCACTTTGGCTAAGAACAACAATGCGATGAGACAACTGAAAATCACGAAGTCAATCACAAACCGAGAGAGTGAAGCCCTTGACAAGTACCTACAGGAAATCGGCAAGGAGGAAATGATTTCGGTGGAGGAAGAAGTGGAACTGGCACAGCGCATCCGCAAGGGTGACCGCAAGGCCTTAGAACGCCTTACCAAGGCGAATCTCCGCTTTGTCGTCTCCGTGGCTAAACAATACCAGAATCAGGGGCTTTCCTTACCTGACCTCATCAACGAGGGCAATCTGGGACTTATCAAGGCAGCCGAGAAGTTCGACGAGACCCGTGGGTTCAAGTTTATCTCATACGCCGTGTGGTGGATCCGTCAGAGTATCCTTCAGGCCATCGCCGAGCAGAGTCGCATCGTGCGTCTGCCTCTGAACCAGGTGGGCTCCGTCAATAAGATCAACAAGGTGCTCAGCAAGTTCGAACAGGAAAATGAGCGACGCCCGTCGGTAGAGGAAATCTCCGAGAAACTCGACCTCCCTGAAGAGAAGATCGATGAGGCCATGAGTGTCAATAGCCGCCATGTATCAGTGGACGCACCATTTGTAGATGGTGAAGACAATAGTTTGCTCGATGTGTTGATAAACGACGATGCTCCCATGGCTGACAAGACACTCGTCATGGAGTCACTCAAGGCAGAGATAAACAATGCCCTGAAAATGCTGAACGAAAGGGAACGCAATGTCATCGAAGCCTTCTATGGCATCAACCAGCCCGAACTGACGCTCGAAGAGATTGGTTCCAAATACAACCTCACCCGTGAGCGTGTCCGCCAAATTAAGGAGAAAGCCATCCGCCGCCTCCGCACTTGTACAAAAAACAAAGTATTAAAGACATTCTTAGGATAATGAAATATTTAAGATACACATTTTTCGTTATGATGATGGCCTTTGCAGCCTCTACGGCTATTGCCAAGCCTGTTGTCATGCCCAAGGGATATATGTTTGGCTTTATTGCCAACTTCTCCGATTCTGTGATTTATTTTACAGACATTCAGACTATTGACAGCATATGGTACGACACCAAGTCAAAGTTCCTCCTTGGTCGCAGTTCCTATGCCAACCAGTTGCGCGAGTATTTCGCCAACAAACTCAATCAGCCGCACCGCACCTGTATCGTCATCTTCGCTCTCACCCGCAAGGAGATTGAGAAGAAATACCTGAAGTTAAAGAAGCAATATACGGGCAAGTATGCCAACCGTTACGATGTGAGGACGCTGAACGAAAACGAGTTCCACTTCTCCCCCGTCAACATGGCGCCTGAAAAAGAATAATCCTCGGCATTACCGAGGATTATTTGTTTCAAATATCTGCATCCGTTCTTCAAGCAACGCGTACTGGTGATCCTCGATAAACGAGGTACAGACGCGCAGGCCCTCCTGTTCGGAACCGCAGGTGATGAGACAGATGGCAGAGACACCGTAATACATCAGTTCAAGAGCCAACTGCCCGCTGGTCATACCAGGATAGCCAATGGTGAAGTAGAAACCGTCGGCAACGGGCTCGTCGAGATCCTTGTCATATACCACATAGAAGTTGTGACGACAGAAGATCTCCTTCAGTTTCTTGGCACGCTCACCGTAGACACTCACCTCCTTGCGGAAATCGTACTTGCCCTCGTAGGCTGCCTTCAACATAGCAGCCATTGCAAACTGTGCACTGTGACTGGTACCAGAACTCAATGCATAGAGCATACGTGTAGAAAAGACAGGACCGAAGGGCAGCCCCTGATAACGTGCTGACAAATCATCAAAATGACGATGGAACAGTTTATCGCTGATACAGGTCACACCAATGCGTTCGCCGGCATAACTGAATGCCTTCGAACCACTGATGAGCAACATATAGTTGTCTGTATAGCGGGCCACGGTGGCCTGATAAGGTGCCTGGAACGGTGTGGAGAGATCCTTGCGGAAGTCCATGGCGAAATAGGCCAGGTCTTCCATCACGATGGCATCATACTTCGTGGCGAGTTCACCGATGACCTGCAATTCCTCCTCACGCAGACAGATCCACGAGGGGTTGTTGGGGTTGGAATAGACAATGGCACACACATTGCGCTGCTTCAGATAACCCTCGAGTTTCGGGCCAAGTTTCGAACCACGGTAGTCATAGACATCAAAAGTTTCATACTTCACACCCATCACCTGCAACTGCATCTTCTGCACAGGAAAACCCGGGTCGATGAAGAGCACGGTGTCTTTCTGTTTATCACGCTGCGAACAGGTAAGGAACGAGGCGAAGGTTCCCTGCATGGAACCACTGACGGGGATACAGCCCTCAGGGGCGATATCAATGCCAATGAATGCCTTCACAAACTGCGAGGCAGCCTCCTTCAGCACAGGGGCTCCCTGAATATCCGGATAACTATGGGCGATACCGTCCTGCAAAGCCTTGATCTGTGCATCGACACCCACCTGGGCGGCAGGGAGTCCAGGGATTCCCATCTCCATCTTGATAAACTCTACCCCACTCGCCTTCTCAGACTTGGCAGCAACTTGTTTCACCTCACGGATGGTAGCCTTGGCAAAGTCCTTAATACCAAGTTCGGCTACAAGACCGTCAACAATTTCTCTCTTGATTGGTGTCTCTAACATTTAAAATCTGACTATTTCTTTTAGTCGCTACGCTTTGTAAAAGCGCTATAGCGAATCTAATTTAACATTTTATTTCTGGGCCTCACGTCCGATGGCGAGTGCCTTGATATTTGCCTCGACGATAGCCTCGCCCTTGCGTCCGAATACACGGCGGATGGCATCCTCCAGTTTGTCATACTCTATGCCAAGTGCCTTCTGGGCGGCACCCAACAGAATGACATTCGCAGAACGGGGCACGCCATTATCCTTGGCAGCCTGTTCGATATCAAGCACTATCACATTCTTAACCTTATTAAGATCGGCCTTAATTGTTTCTATATCAGGATAGTTCGGGATATTTACAAAGGGAGCACTTGAAGTGATTATCCAACCGTCTTTTGCCAGAAATGGCAGATAACGCAGGGCCTCCATCGGCTCCATCGAGATAATCACGTCTGCTCCACCGAGGGCAATCAAGTCGCTGTTGATGGGGTTGGATGAGATGCGAAGATTCGACTGTACATCGCCGCCACGCTGACTCATACCATGTACCTCGGCCTGCTTGATATAGAGGTTCTCCTTCATGGCAGCCTCGCCGATGATGGTGGCAATAGAAAGGATACCCTGACCTCCTACTCCACAAAGAATGATATCTGTCTTCATAATTAACAATTTGACATTTTACAATTTATAGTTTATTTACCGGCAGCCTTCTTCTGCTTGAGATGGCGCTGGAGGGTTTGCATGCACTCACGACGGGGAATGATGACGCTGACACCGTGGTAGTTGATCTCCTCACGGATGGCGGCGGTAATCTCCGGCATGTTCTTGGGTATTGGATTCACCACTTTTAGGTGTTCCTCAGAGAGTCCAAGACCCTTGCAGATGGCCTCAAACTTATTGGTACCTGCCGAGTCCTGTCCGCCCGTCATAGCGGTGGTCAGGTTGTCAGAGATAATCACAGTAATGTCAGCATTCTCGTTGATGGCATCCAATAATCCCGTCATACCACTATGGGTAAAGGTTGAGTCGCCGATGATTGCCACGGCGGGCCACTGACCGGCATCACTTGCACCCTTTGCCATCGTGATGGAAGCACCCATGTCGACACACGAGTGGATAGCCTTATACGGGGGCAGGAAACCTAAGGTATAACAGCCAATGTCACCGAACACACGGGCATTGGGATACTCCCGTAGCACCTCGTTGAGGGCTGTATAGACATCACGGTGTCCGCATCCCTGACAGAGTGCAGGGGGACGGGGAGTGACATCCTCACAGGGAGCATAGTTCTCACCACTCTCAATACCTAATGCTTTCTTCAGGAAGTCGGGGTTGAGTTCACCTGTACGAGGCAGTTCACCCGTCAGACGGCCCTTGATGACCGCATTGCCAGGCATTACACCACGCACCTGATCCTCGATGAAGGGCTGTCCCTCCTCGGCAATCAGCACAAACTCGCAATCGTCGGTCATACGGCGGATGAGTTTCTTCGGCAATGGATACTGACTAATTTTCAACACAGGGTACGGACAACCGTCAGGATAGCACTCCATCAGGTAGTTGTAGGCGATACCGCTGGCGATAATGCCCAGTTTATGATCCTTACCATCAATATACTTGTTGTATTTGCTGTCTACGGCCATCTGCTCGAGAATAGGCTGCTGCCCAGTCACCACGATATTGCGCTTGCGGGCAAAGGCCGGGAGTAATACCCAATTGGAGGCCTGGGCCTCATAATTCAATTCATTTTGTGGACGTGGCACATCAACAACCTCAACGACGGCACGGCTGTGCGCCATACGGGTGGTGACACGCATCAGCACGGGCAGGTGCATCTGTTCCGACAGTTCATAAGCCTCGGCCATCATGTCGTAAGCCTCCTGCTGACTGCTGGGTTCCAGCGTGGGTATCATCGCGAACTTACCATAGAATCGACTGTCCTGCTCGTCCTGCGAGGAGTGCATCGAGGGGTCATCAGCCACCAAGACGATAATACCGCCGTTGGTACCTGTCATGGCTGAGTTCACAAAGGGGTCAGCACAGACATTCAGGCCTACATGTTTCATACACACCAAGGCTCGTTTGCCCATGTATGACATACCGAGGGCAGCCTCCATCGCCGTCTTCTCGTTGGTACTCCAACGGCTGTGGATACCACGCTCCTTAGCCAGCGGTGATTCCTGGATATACTCTGTAATTTCCGTGGAGGGAGTACCGGGATAGGCATACACACCGCTTAAACCGGCATCGAGTGCGCCCTGTGCAATGGCCTCGTCTCCTAATAATAGCCTTTTCATTTACGATTTACAAATTTGCAGTTAATTATTTAATTGTCCGCAAAGGTACGACTTTTCAGCCGAATAAACAAAAAAAAGCG
>JAFWTK010000289.1 GCA_017518935.1 Prevotella sp. | reverse complement strand
CCTGCGCGAATACGAGATTCCCATCTGCTGCGGATTCCCCGTCGGCAGCAACAGTTGTATCCCGCTGATTGAGGGCGCACCATGTTCCCTGGACGTGACTACAGAGAATGCCGTCGTGACCTTCAACATAAAGGGAACCATGAGGCCATACGATGCCGAGGAGTATCACCCGCAACTCTTACGAGAAAAAGATTTATAATACAAAAAGGGACGGTTGACCGTCCCTTTTCTGTTATTCTCTTCTCTTAGAAGAAGAATGTCGCGGAAATCTGCCAGGTGCTTGACTTGGGCTTGATTTCGTTGTTATTGGCCTTAGCCTTGTCAATCTCTGCTTGCAACTCTCCGGTTTTGGAAATGCCCAGACTATAGACGGCCCCCACCTCAATATGCTTGGTCAGCATGGCACCGACACCGAAGTTCCAATTGAACATCGACTTCTTCATCTGGAAGGTGCTCTTGTAACTGCTTGCCTCGTTCCAGGTGAAATCATTGTCGCCGACATTGAAGCCCAACTGCGGACCAGTCGTCAGATAGATGCCGGCCTCTTCATTGAATTTCAGATTCAAGCGTGCGTCGATGGGCACGATGATACTCTGGCGCTTGATCTTCTCGCCATTCACCTTGCTGTTGGCCTGCTCGTAGAGCAAGGCACCCTGAACGCCAAAGAATGGCAGGAAGTCGATCTTCAGCGTCGGACCGACGAAGAAGCCTATGCCAGTTTCTGACTTGACGGCATCATTGTCGATGCTCATCTTTGTACCATTAACACCACCCTTCACACCAAATGCGATGCCTTGGGCACTTGCGGGCATCACGGTAAACATCGCCATGACTACCATTGAAACAATCGTTTTCTTCATAATTGTGTTGTTTAATTAAAATATTTTGCATACAGTTCCTATGCTGTCATTTTAGTATTGCTTCACCAGTAGAGAGACTGGTGGTGGCAGATTCCAAAGTGCGACCCATCTTCACCTTCACATTGCTCAACGTACCAGTTTTCATTACTTTGTTGTTGTCAGGATTGATGTATTCGAAGGTGACAGTGTATGTGCCCTCGTCCACTGCTGTCTGAGCCTGCTCCTGAGGCCTATAGGTGTTGCTGATGGTTGCCACAGGCGACTTCCTCTCTTCACCTTTCTTATAGATCTTAATGTTACGCATGGTGTAACTGTTCGACGCATTCTTCAATGAGATAACACCCCATGTAGAACGGTCTGGCGCATCGATCTTTACGGTTGCGCTCTTAAAACCGCAACTAAAGTCCTGCCGGTCGTCATCGTCGTCAATAAGACCTCTCCAACCGTGCCATACACTGTATTGAGGCTCCAAACCGACAACGATATTGAAACTTGTCTTGCTACCGTCTTCTACACCGTTGGAGCCGTATGGAACATGCCACAGCCAGACGTTCTCGCAATCAAACTCCTGATGGGTGTCGGGCTTGAAATACTTATTCATATCATCCCAATCATCCTTCAACTCTACATTGTTGGAATACCATCTGTATGTCACCGTGCTTGTCGAAGAGTTACGGGAATAGGCAATGTTCTGTAAGGAGTATTTGACACTCTCAGACCAACCGAATGAGAAGCCTACAGAGCCTTCTGCTCCGACTGTCTTTTTTTCACCTTTGCTAACTCCTCCTTTAAGAGAACCATTGAGGGAGGCTGTGAAACCTTCGGTATAGTCCGTGCTGCTTATTTGGTTCTTGGGGAGAGGCCCCTCAATGTAGTGAAGTCCAGCGAGGGGGAAATTTCCATTATCATCAGCCAAAGCGATTGCATAAGTCATCTCTTTGAACCAATAGCCATAAATTCGGATCTGGGGAGCACCATGATTCTTTTTTTGAGGCCTCCACATACCGTCATTATGAGGAATGACATCACTCCTTACGGCATAATAATCGCCGGCAGATGCGCCATTGACCGACTGCATGTAAATCGGCATGACGGAAAGACGCACACTCACAGAACTGAACGCGAACAGAAAGTCTGCATCACTCAAAGCAGCCTTGTCAATGTATTGAATCAAGATAATTGGGAAGTTTAAGTCGATATGCTGGGCATCTGTCTTTAAGTTTGCTTTCAACTCACCGATGGTGGGCAAGTTGTCATTGGCCCTTCTGCGAGTTTGAGCCGGAGCATCTGCTGGAGCAATCTCCGAGTCGTAATAGTCAATCCATTTCACAAACGGGGTAAGACGCGTACTCCAGTATTCGGCATCCTTGGTAAACTCCATCCCCTGTTGCTGTTCCTCTTTCTCATCGAGCAGATAATAACTGTCAGCATGACCATGGGAAGCCCACAGCACCTTATTCCATTCCGGAAGCATATTCTCCTGACCGTCGGGGAACACGTCCGAACCATCCTTCGACAACATTACCACCAGACCATCGCGCTCTATCTGCATTTCAAGCAACTTACCTGCAAGTTCGCTGAGTTCTTCCAAGTTTTCGGTTTCCCAGTTGTCCAGGTCGTAGTTGTCTATGCAGACAAAGGCGATTTCTGCCTCATTGATACTGGCTACCTGATTGGGGAAACGATCCCGGATGGCCGTCTGCAGATCGGCAGGCATCATAGAGATGTCACCGATATAGGTGGGTTTGTTACAAGTAGCCCAATAGTCGCTGGCTACATAGGTTGTGGCATCCTCTTCTGAAGTTGGCACACTGTTGTCATCGTTGTCGGTACAAGCCGTCAACATCACTAAGCCGCTGATCATCAGGGTGGCGGCGAGCACCCATAGTTTCATTCTTTTCATATCGATTGTTATAGAATAGTTTCGGTTGCAAAGATACATATAAAAATCAAGTTTCCCCCCAAAGGATATGCACTAATTTGGGACACCTGCCAAATATAGATGTTAAAAAAACAAAACACAGGAGAGGGGTCTCCTGTGTTTTATCATTTAGGCTGTAGGTCGGCATACTCATGGGCGACATTCTTGTAGCCAGGGCAATCCCTCGTGGGGTCGAGGTCATTGTGACCCAGGATCACTGCGCGGGGGTAACGCCGGTGCAAGTCCTCAAGCAACTGTCGCATGGCAGCCTTCTGAGCCGGGGTGCGCGTGTCATCGGGTTGACCGCGTATGTCGAGCCCGCCCTCGTAGCACACGCCTATCGAGTGGGCGTTGTGGTGCAGGCAGTGGGCACCGACCATGTACTCCGGACGACCCTGTTCGATTGCTCCGTTACGACGGATGACGTAGTGGTAGCCGATGCCGTACTTCCAGTGGTTATCTCGGCGGTGCCAGGTGTCAATCTGGGCGGCGGACGATGTCTGGTCGGGCCGTACTGCACTGCAATGAATCACAATCAATGTAATTGTTCTCATAACCCTTCATTAAAACGGTCCGAACCCTTTGCAACTCGTCGTAGTGATGGCCGTCAAAAAGGCCGTGAGTGCGGCTACTAACACCTTCGCCACCACCTCAAGAATCTTTCCCTTCTTCATCATCATATCATAATTACTCATTACTAATTACTCATTAATTAACCTTCCTCAAACCCAGTGCCTCCACCGTTGTCATCGCCGCCAGGTGTGATGTTGCCGGTGCCGCCGCCCTGGTTGGAGCCACCCTGGTTCTGGCTGCCGCCGCCGTTGCCGGTGTCTGAGCCTGTAGAAGAACCTGACTGACTGCCGTCACCCTTGGCGGCTGCAATCTCTGCCTTGGTCTTGTCCGTCCAGGCCAGTTTCACGTCCTTCTTCAGTTCCTCGCGGGTAAAGTCGCCCGTGCTCTGGGCCAACAGTTTGATCACTTTCACCGCAGGGCCGGTCTTGGCACCCTCGGCCAACGTGCCGATCGTGGGCGAAGCCGTCTTGTCCTGCTGGGCATCGTAGAGCACCTCCAGGGCGTTAGCCTCCACCGTTGCCTTGAAGATGGCCAGGTTGTCGATCTTCACGGTATTGCCCATCAGCACCATCTCGCGTACGCACTTCACGAAGTCGATCAGGATACCGCAGATGCTACCCTCAGAGAACATCGTGTTGTGCTCGGCCATGTGGTGCGCCATATCCTGCACACTCATGGTCTGCTTGTAACTCACGCGGGCATAGAGTTTGCCCGCCTGTTCCGATTCCGAAGACTCGGTCACTTTTGAAAGATACAGTTCAATCATACTTGTAAATGTTTTTTAAGAGTTTAACTTGTTGTTTACTTGGCTTCCGGAGCCGATACAAAGATACTAAATTTTAGGGCGAAATACAAGCATTCTGGCCGCCCCGGATGTATTGCGGACGCTTGATGTGAGTTATGGTGAATTGTATGTATTTTTATCAAGGGAACTACTTGCATAAGTGGATTTTTTTTCGTATCTTTGCAGAAGAAAAGATTTATCTGCGATTATGGAAACAACTGTCAAATCCTACGGCCGTACGGAACTTGCCCAACTCTACTTCCCGGCCATCTGCCCCCGCGCAGCATGGGCAAAACTGCGCCTCTACATGTCCGACTATCCGCGGCTGCGGACGCTTCTCTCCTGCAAGCGGCGCACCTTCCTCCCCGTCGAGGTGGCCCTCATCTTCGACTGCCTCGGCCGCCCCTGAACCAACAACCCGCCCCTATCAGACGATAAGGACGGGTTATTTTCAAATAAGGCAGCCTTATTGCGCAATAAGGCTGGGTTATTGGAATATCAAATCTACGATGTCGATCTTTGCGGCCTTCTGTGCCTTGGTGGCTTGCTGCTCCAGGATGCTGCTGACGGTGAAGGGCTTCCCAAATACGTCGGTGGCGGCCTCAGCCACTTCGTACCATTCGCGGTAGGTCTCACCCGTCTCGTCGGTATCGGGAAAGAGAATCACCCTGTGGCACGCCAACGGTTTCAGTCGGGCGACGTTGAGTTCCGTCTTGCCGCCCGTAGCCAGCCAGAGGTATTCGGGCTTCACCTCCGACATGATCACCGCCGTCTTCTCGCTCTCTACGATGGCGGTAGCAAATTCTTCACTCTTCACTCTTAACTCTTCACTTAACAGGTGTAGTCCGAACAGGCAATGCTCCGATTTCCAGTCGTCGGGCAGCAGACCGTTACAGCGCAGGTGGTAACTGACCCATGAAGGCTTGCGGTCGTGGTCGCGGTGACAGTCGGGGCAGTAGTGCATGATCTTGCCGTCGTGCAGCATCTCATGCTCGTCTATCTGCCAGAAGATAACGCCGTCGTCACGGCTCATGCCCAGACGGTAGCGCTGTGCCGCCCGCTGCATCTGCTCCTCCGACAGATAGCCGCAAGTCACCAGTGCCCTACAGAACTCCGATGCCGTTGAGAGCCTGTACTGCCACATCGGCCTCGTGTCGCGTGGCCGGTCGTGTCCCAGTTCGTGCCTCAGTGCCTTGAACGTATGGCAGAATACTTCGTCAATCTTCATCTTACCTCTCACTTCAAAATTGGGGGTTCTTGGATCCTCCCCCCTCATATCTATGTCCCCCTTATGGGGGACTGATATTGAGGGGATGCGAGGATCCTTAGAAGGGGGCAGGTTCATAGAATGTCAAACGCCCCTCCTGTATCTGCACGATGAGTTTTCTATCGATGGCCTCATGAAGAATGGGGTTATAGGCATTCGGGTTCTGGATATTGGTCAGTTCCATCACACGCTCACGAAGTATCTTCGCCTGAACTCGTTCTTCACCGCGCATGGCATCACAGATGATACGTTCAACATCGAAACGCCATCCCTTCTTATCATCAATCGCCTCCACAATGTATTCGCGGTTCAACGGAGGGAACCGTGTGTTACTTTCATTCTTGGCAATGTCTCCAACGGGCACACCACAAGCACTGGGCAGTCCCTGTTCGTTCACCTCGAAATAGAGCGTCTGCTCGATGTCGTACTTGCGCGTCAGCGTCTGTTCCAGTTTGAACACCCGCTGCGGCATCATCTTCTCACACGCATACACCTCGAACGCTTTGTTCATCAATTCCGTACCGATCCATCCCCTCAGGTTATGGTCTTCCGAACCTTTGTTCTGGTGCAGCACGCAGACGATGCAGCAGTTCCGCTCAGTGGCCAGGTGCAGCAGTTCCTCCATCACCTCCTGCGCCAGCACCCCGTCGTTGATGTCGTTCACCAGGTCGCGGATGCCATCGACTATCACCAGGTCTGGCTCATAGCGCTCCACCGCCTCCTTCAGCAGACTGCGCCGCTCCTTCCACTCCACGGCACGGACGTTGAACACGTCGAACAGTTCGCCGCTCCTTTGAGAGAAGAGGTCTGGGGCAGGGGCTACCATCCTGAATACCCTGTTTTTCAGGATGTCCTGCGTCGATTCGTCGCTCTGCTCCGTATCGTACCACAGCACCCGAAGGGGTGACTCATGCTCACGGTGAAACGAGAGCACGTCGCGCATGTTGCAGCACGCCATCAGCATACTCGTGACGAACGTCTTTCCGCTCTTCGCCTTACCCGTTATCGCCACCAGTTCGCGCCGGGGGAAACACGGTCTGCCGAACAGCCTGAACAGAAACTCCATCGGTTCCAACTGCTTCTCCGGCGTGATGCGCATCTTCTCCAACAGCAGCATCTTCGGACTCAGCGTCGTTTCCTCTCCCGCGTGTGCCAGTTCCACATCCAACTGGCTCATTACCTTATCATCCATAGTCGTAACTTTTTTAAGTTCTTTTTCACAGGATAAAGGTACGCATAAAAAAGAACTCCGGCAAAAATTGTCGGAGTAGTGAGTCATTTTTGGAACTCGTTTAGCAGTTCCTGACCCAGATTGGCATACTGCGACGATGCGCCGTTCATTACCCAGCCGTCGGGCATTCCAGTCAGTTTGCCGCTACGAATGGGCTTGCACACCGCATCATAGG
>JAFWTK010000288.1 GCA_017518935.1 Prevotella sp. | reverse complement strand
GCCCTTGGTGGCGTGGATGTGCGTGTCATGGTACCGCTCCGCAGTGATGCGAAGTTTGTGGAGTGGGCCAGTCGCAGTTACCTCCGTGACATGGTGAATACGGGGGTGAAGGTGTTGCTCTATCAGTCGGGCTTCCTCCATTCCAAGATTGTCGTCAGTGATGATGCCATCTGTACCTGTGGTTCGACGAATGTGGACTTCCGTAGTTTCGAGAACAACTTCGAGGCGAACGCCTTTATTTACGATGAGGGGGTGGCTGTGCAGATGCGTGACATCTTCCTCTCTGACGAGGCGCAGTCCGTCCTTTTCAGTGACATCCCCGAGCGGATTCACCCGCGCTTTATGAAACGGTTGGGCGAATCGATGGTCAGGCTGTTGTCACCTGTCATGTAAGATTATCGGAATATAGAAAAGTTGACGCTTCCGTAACTGCGGTGTTCCACAAAATGCGGATGCGCAGAGAAATCATGATCTTTGCCGTGCTCAAAGACAAAGATACCTTCCGGGTTGAGGAGCCCCTTCTCAAAAATCAGGTCGGGTATCGTCGGCAGTTCCTTCAAGGCATAGGGCGGATCGGCAAAGATAAAGTCAAACTGTTGCTTGCACGACTTCACATACCTGAACACATCGCCGCGAATCGGAATCAAGGACCTGTCCCCCTGATTCCCAAGTTTCTGCATACACTGCTGGATGAAGCGGTGGTGGTCTCTGTCAAGTTCTATGCTGATAACTTGACTGCAACCTCTGGACACCAGTTCGAGTGAGATGCTGCCTGTGCCGGAGAAAAGATCGAGGGCCGTGGTGCCTTCGAAGTCGAGATAGCCTGTCAGTACGTTAAAGATGTTTTCTTTGGCAAAGTCCGTTGTCGGCCTTGCCTTGAACGACCTCGGTATGTCGAAGTGCCGTCCCTTATATTTTCCAGTGATGATCCTCATCGTCCTTTCGTCAACAAGGTCATCAGGTCAAAGGGCATATTCTTTATCTGGGTGGCAGGTGCCCTGTTAAACTCCGCTGTGGGGTTCAGCGTATAGGCCTTTTGCAGATAGCGGCGCAGTTCCTGTATCAGCCATTCCTTTTCGGGAATCTCGCCTACCAAGTGCATCTCGTCGTGCTCGGGTTGCAGGTTCAGTTGTTTCCAGACATAAAGTAGGAAATAGAGCGAATCGTGGGCACGGACGGTCTCAAAGGCATTACAGAACTTAAAGCGGTTTTGCTGGAAGGAGAAGATGTCTAATTGCTTGTCGTGAAAATAACCGTAGAGTTTGTTACGATGACCAGTGAAACTACGTTGGTGCAGATAATGCCAGACAGGTGTCATCAGATGGATGAGGTTGACATCGCTGAAATGGTCATTGATGACAAGTCGCAGGTCTTTGTTGATGCAGAAGATGACGACAGCATTTAGGTTGGGCAGCACGTTGTAGGTCACGCTGTCTTGCTGACTCTGGGGGAAGGAGTGGTGATACAGAGTTTCGATATCACTCTCTTGGAACCGTTCCACAGGAACGAGCAATGGTTTTGAGTCGACGAGCACCTGGGCTCGCCCGGCTTCTGCCGCAAAGAGGTCTGGGTTCTTAAAGGCTTCCCGCAGGTTAGCCGCCATCGACACACCGCTCTTCACCACAAAGGGCTCGTAGGTGATGGGCTGTTCAGTATTGGTGGCATCCGTCGTCGTAAACGACAAGGTGTTCTTGCCAACCCGTATGGTCAATTTTCCTTTACTGTTCACTATTCACTTTTTACTATTTAGTATTCACTATTCACTGATTCCTGACATCACACTGGCTATGCAGACGGCAAGCAGTCCTGCCGCCACTAAGGCCAAGAGGATGTTGATTACTCTATCAGAAATATGCATATCGGTTGCAAAGGTACAAAAAAAGCCACAGATTTCACAGATTCTCTCAGTTTTTTTTTATCTTTGCATCCGTAATGATTCGGGATGAACTGAAATATCGGATTTTGCAGACCTTCGGACTGGTGCCGACGGCGGAGCAGGAACACACCCTCGACGTGTTTACGGATTTCATGCTGGATCGTCAGGAGCATACGGTGATGATTCTCCGTGGTTGTGCGGGTACGGGTAAGACCACCCTTGCGGGAGCCATCGTACGGGCTCTGGTACGCCTGCAGCAGAAACTCATCCTTCTTGCTCCGACGGGTAGGGCTGCGAAGGTGTTTTCCCTGAATGCAGGTCATGCTGCCTATACCATCCATCGACGTATCTATCGACAGAAGTCGGCTGGTGACCTGTCTTCCTTCAGTTTGAATGACAACCTGAATCGCGATACCTTATTTATAATAGATGAGGCTTCGATGATTGCAAACCAGGGTTATAGTGATACGCCTTTCGGAAGCGGTTGCCTACTCGACGACCTGATACAGTTTGTGTACAACGGGATGAACTGTCGTATGATGCTGATTGGTGACAAGGCACAGTTACCACCGGTTGGCGAGGAAGAGAGTCCGGCATTGATGACCTCGGTATTGCGGGGCTATGGGATGAAGGTCTATGAGTGTGACTTGAACCAAGTGCTCCGTCAGAGCGAGGACTCTGGCATCCTCTGGAATGCCACGCGCATCAGAGGCCAGGAGATGATTCTCCCCAAAATCCGTCTGAAGGGCTTTGTGGATGTCCAGGTGGTGACGGGTGATGAACTCATCGAGTCGTTGGCTACCAGTTACAGTCGGGTGGGGATGGACGAGACCATCGTCGTCACCCGTAGCAACAAACGGGCAAATATCTACAACCAAGGCATCCGCAACACTGTACTTGATCGCGAGGACGAACTCTGTCGTGGGGACCAACTTATGATTGTGAAGAACAATTACTATTGGACAGAAAACTCCAAGGAAATCTCTTTCCTCGCCAATGGTGATGTAGCCGTGGTGCAGCGGGTGCGCCATGTCCATGAACAGTATGGCTTCCGCTTTGCAGAGGTCACCATGCAGTTTCCTGACTACGACGACTACGAACTGACAGCCACCGTCATCCTCGACTCGCTGATGACAGAGGCCCCGGCCCTGACGCGCGAACAGCAACAGCAACTCTACGAGGCTGTGTTGGAAGATTACTCATGGGTGGTAAACAAGACGGATCGTATCAAGAAACTCAAGACGGATCCCTACTACAATGCCTTGCAGATTAAGTTTGCCTACGCCGTCACCTGTCATAAGGCACAGGGTGGCCAGTGGGCGCATGTCTATCTGGATCAGGGGTATATGACGGACGACATGCTCACCCCTGACTATATCCACTGGCTCTATACCGCCTTCACCCGTGCCACGGAAAAACTATTCCTCGTCAACTGGCCCAAGACGCAGTTAGAGCCTTCTGATGAATTATAGTTTAGTGAGGAGAATATCGATTAGTCTCGGAATACCGTAGTTGTCGATGTCCTCTTCCTTGATCCAGATATAGTCGTCAGGCAGGGTGGGGCGCTCCTCCGTCTTCCACAGATAGAAGTCTGCCGTAATCACCTGGTGTGTCAACACGTGTCTCACGCCTTTCGCAATGAGCCGCATGTCACTATTCACTATTTGTTCTTCACTATTCACTAACAAAGGTTCATAGAGTCCTTGCCAGATATCTCCCACGCCCCTGCGATGGATGGCTGTCATACCCTGACAACGCACATATATATAAATAAGGTGGCGACTTTTCACTTTCAGGGTCTTCACTTTGATAGGCAAGACATTGACCTTTCCATTGCGCAGGGCGACACACGACTCCTGCAACGGACAGACCACGCATTTGGGCGATTGTGGGGTGCATTGGATGGCCCCAAAGTCCATGATGGCCTGGTTGTAGGTGCCATAGTCTGACGACGGCAACAGACTCTCTGCCAATGCCTGAAACGCCTTCTTTCCCTCCGTGGTGTTGATGGGCGTCTCTATGCCGAAGTGGCGACTGAGCACGCGATACACATTCCCATCCACGACGGCAGCCGGCAGCCCGAAGGCAAAACTCCCAATAGCAGCAGCAGTGTAGTCGCCCACACCTTTCAGGGACTTGATGCCCTCCAATGTCTGTGGGAAGCCATCCATCTCAACAACCTGCCTGGCAGCGAAATGCAGATTCCTTGCCCTACTGTAATAGCCCAGTCCCTGCCACTCGCGCAGTACCTCGTCTTCTGTGGCATTGGCAAGAGCCTCCACCGTCGGCCATCGCTGCATAAACCGTTCCCAGTAGGCCCAGCCCTGTTTTACCTGTGTCTGTTGCAGGATGATCTCTGAGAGCCAGATGGCATATGGGTCGTTTGTTTCCCGCCAGGGCAGTTCGCGTCCGTTCTCCCTGAACCATTTCATCAGTGCCAGAGAGAAATTCGTCGTTTTTTGTACCTGTTTTGTTGCCATATTTCTATTTTGGCAACAAAATTACAAAATAATCATGAATAATGCATTGTGAATTGAGCATTATTTATTATCTTTGCAAAG
>JAFWTK010000287.1 GCA_017518935.1 Prevotella sp. | reverse complement strand
CCTCATCGAGGCTCTGGTGAAGGTCAATCCCCGTCTCGTGTACGTCAATATCTCCGGTAACTGCGTGGCCATGCCTTGGCTTCAGAAGGTGCCTGCCGTCGTGCAAGGCTGGTTCATCGGTTCCGAGGCTGGTGAGGCCATCGCCAGTGTTCTCTGCGGCGATGTGAATCCCTCAGGCAAGTTGCCTTTCACCTGGTACGCCTCACTCGACCAGTGCGGTGCCCACGCCCTGAACACCTATCCTGGCACATGGCGTGAGGGGCATCAGATCATTGACGAGGAGTACAAGGAGGGTCTGTTTGTGGGCTACCGTTGGACCGACCGTCTTGCCCTTGAAGCAAAAGGTAAGGCTGCAAAGCAGAAGGCTGCACCCCTCTTCCCCTTTGGCTATGGTCTGAGTTACACCACCTTCCAATACGGCCAGGTTTCAGTTGACAAGAATTCGATGACCGACAAAGACCAGATTACGTTCACCATACCTGTCACCAATACTGGTAACCGAGCCGGTGCCGAGACCGTACAACTCTACATCCGCGATGTCAAGTCGTCAGTCGAGCGTCCCGTCAAGGAACTGAAGGCTTTCCAGAAAGTATTCCTTCAACCCGGCGAGACCCGTCAGGTGAGTCTCACCATCGACAAGTCGGCCCTGAGTTTCTATGACGACAGGATTGCTTCCTGGACGGCTGAACCCGGTGACTTCGAGGGTCTCGTAGGTTCCTCATCTGGTCAGATAACAGGTCGTTATCCGTTCAAATTCCAATAAGGTTAAATAGTTAGTTAGAAAAAAGTTAGTTGCAAAAGCCGGACTCTGCGAAGAATCCGGCTTTCTTAATTGGTATACCATATAACTCACCTTCCATCCTTCTTTCGGTTTAATCGATAAAGGATGAGCAACAGGGCAATAATCAGGAGGGCTATCACGATGGAAGCGTTAATAAGAATCCTGCTTGATCTGGCCTGATTCGCCTGATTGTTCTTCTCAATCACATTGACGACAGAATTTACCTGATAGGCACGCAAACGAGGACAGAAGGTCAGATTACATGCCTTGGCAAACTCGGCATAACGGTAGGCACGACTGATGTCGCCGTCATTGGCAAGGCGTTCTGCCAGGAAGAGGAGCGAGGCCTGATTCATCACTGCACACCTGATATCGTCAAGAGCCGACTTGCCCAGCCAATAACAGGTCTGGTCGTGGTTCTTGAGTCTGTCATAAATCATGGAGCGGTAGAAGGCGGCGTATGCACTCTCGTGCGTACCGTCAGTCACCTTTTGGAGCCATTGACCGCTCAGTTCCAAAGCATCCTGATAGAGTTGCCGGGCACAGAGGATATCCACTTTCAGATGGAGCCATTCCTCGCTGCCCTCATCTGCCACCATCAGTACGGAATCGCGGTAAGCATCCTGTTGGGCATAATAATTCAATCGCACGGCATTGCGCTGGGTTTTAGAGCCTAACTCACCATGGACATGCATCCATGCATGGTAATAGTTGACCAATCCCACACTATCGAGAGTAGATTTGTCGATGACACGGAGTTCCTCTATGGACTCTGTGAGCATATCGGCATCAGACAACTGATAAGCCAGCATGGAACGAAACCGTCCTGCAAGATCAGGACGACGGAGCGAATCGGCAAGCGCTATGCAGACCTCAGCATAATAGAGGGCCGAGTCATTTTTATAAGGCTGGTAAAGGCGGAAGAGTTCCTCAGCCATCTGGACACTCTTCTCCACGTTTTTCTCCTTATTCAGGCGATTCCGCCAATCAGCAATCTTTCGCTCACGCTCAGCAACGTATGTTGGCGACTGACTGATGGCATCGTCTATTTGCCGATAAAGTGCATCAAGGTCCACAGACTCATCTGCCTGGGCCAGCACTGTGGGGCCAAGCCCCATGACAACAATCAATAAAAGAGTACGTATCATTTGGCAATCAGTGATATGGCGAAGCCACCACCGGGGGCCTCGGTGAGTTTAAGGGTCTGACCGGCCTTGACAACCTTCTTGGTAATCGTATAAGCCTGCGGATTGGTCTCGTAGTGGGCATCCTTCGCATCGGCGTAGATAGTACAGTCGTACTTCTTGTCCTTGTCGAGGAAATCGAGTTTGATGACACTCTGGTGACCGTTCTCATCGCATTTGCCACCAATGAACCAGTTGTCGGTGCCTTTCGCCTTACGGGCCACAGTGATATAGTCACCCGGCTCAGCCTCCAAGTAGCGCGAGTCGTCCCAGTCGCAGGCCACATCGCGGATGAACTGGAAGGCATCATCGAACTTCTCATAGTTCTCAGGCAGGTCGGCAGCCATCTGAAGAGGTGAATACATCGTGAGGTAGAGTGCCAATGAGCCTGCAATGGTGATACGAGCCCAAGAGGTATTATTGCTCCACTCAGAGAGTTTTGTGACAAAGATGCCTGGGGTATAATCCATTGGACCACCCTGCAAACGGGTAAAGGGCAGGATACAAGTATGGTCGGGGTTCGAGCCGCCAAAGGCCTCGTACTCCGTACCGCGTGCCGATTCGTTGCCGACGAGGTTCGGGTAGGTACGGCAGAGACCCGTAGGACGCGTAGCCTCGTGGGCATTGACCATGATATGATGCTTGGCAGCCTCTTTGACCACGTAGAGATAGTGGTTGTTCATCGACTGCGAGTAGTGATGGTCACCCCGGGGGATGATATCACCCACATAGCCCGTCTTCACGGCATCGTAGCCGTACTTATTCATCAAGTTGAAGGCATCTTCAAGATGACGCTCGTAGTTCTGAGTACTGGAAGATGTCTCATGGTGCATCAGAATCTTCACACCCTTCGAATGGGCATAGTCGTTAAGCATCTTGATGTCGAAATCAGGATAGGGCGTCACAAAGTCGAAGACGTCGCGTTTCCACATATTCGCCCAGTCCTCCCAACCGACGTTCCAGCCTTCCACCAGTACCTCATCGAGACCATTCTTGGCGGCGAAGTCGATGTATCGCTTTACGTTCTCATTATTGGCTTTATGCGTGCTGTTGGGTTTTACCTTCTTCCAGTCAATCTGATCCAAGTGGATGGAGGGATAGTCATCCGTATAGTGCCAAGAACCACGACCCACGATCATCTCCCACCACACGCCACAGTATTTTGTTGGATGAATCCAACTCACGTCATCCAAGGCGCAGGGCTCATTGAGGTTAAGGATGAGATTGCTCGACAGCATGTCACGGGCATCGTCGCTGACCATCACCGTACGCCAAGGAGTCTCACAAGGTGTCTGCATGGCACCTTTCAAGCCCGTTGCATCCGGGGTGAGATGACTCACGAAGGTAAAGGGTTTCGGGATGGGCCAGGGCGAAGGCTTAGGATTTGGTGTATAGGCATTGCTGCCTCCACCGAGTTGTGTGGTGAGTGCCTTGGTCTGCGCATCCACCAGTTCGAGGTGCATTGTGGCATAATCGGCACAGGCAGCCTCATGGATATTGATATAGAGGCCATCGTCACTCTTCATTTGCAGTGAGGTCTGCACACCTGTCGGCGAGAAGACCGCCACAGAGGAGTTGCCCCAATTAACTGCCTCCCGCATCCGGTTGCGGATTTCGGAGAGTTTCGTCTCTTGAGTCACCTGCTCTTGGGTATCGTAGTCGCCAGGAAGCCAGAAAGCCTTGTGGTCGCCTGCCATCGCAAACTCACTGCGTTCTTCCTTGATGAGGAAGTAGTTGAGTTCTCTCTGCTGAGGGAACTCATAGCGGAAGCCGATACCATCGTCATAGACACGGAAGCGGATGAGGATGGTACGGTTTGATGATTGTTGCTGTAACACTGCTGCATACTCGACGTAATGATTACGGATGGTGGCCGTCTCACCCCAGACAGGCTTCCATGTCTCATCAAAAGTAGAGGTCTCCTCTTTCTTGATGGTAAAGCCATCCATCAAGTCGGTCTCATCCATACCTTTTGAGGCATGCTTGTCCTTGGCCAGTTCGAGGCCGAGAAAAGAAGGTTTGACAACGGCCCGTCCCTTATAACTCATCTCATAGACAGGCCGTCCTGTGGCATCAACTGAGAAATTCAGTTCAATATTGCCATTCGGCGACTTGACGCTGCCAGCATTTGCCATCATCGGCAAAGCCAGAAGAACAGATAACAGTAATTTCTTCATTTTCTTCCACTCTGTATGATTAATGTGCTGATTTCGTCGTTCAGGGCATCGGCAGCGAGGAGTTGCTCGATGGTGAGGTGCATACGATAGCGCCAGTAATGACGGGGATTGGCAGGGATGTTGATGCGCTCTCCGTTTACATCAGGCAGACGCAATTTCTCATCAATACTCAGCCAGTCCTGGAAGGAGATCAGACAAAGCATGGACGGCGATGTGAGATGACGACTCACGATATCCTTTGCCAGCCATCCCGGCAGCGGATGCGGTGCTTCTCCTCCGCGACGAAGGGTTGTGTTGTAATAACTCTGTGTACGTTCTTCATCCTCGTCCCACCACTGACGCAGTGTTGCCATATCATGGGTGGAAATTGTATCGACACTGCGATACGGGTTATGTGATAACTTACCAAAACGAGTCTTCGGGTCTTTGGGCATCGACTGGATCTCCAATGAGAGGATACGTAGTTCGTTGATCACCCAAGGCACGCAGTCGGGAACCATACCAAGATCCTCTGCACAGACAAGCATCCGCGTGGCTTGCGTGAGTATAGGCAGTTTCTTCATCGCCTCGGTGTACCAGAACTGGTTGTTACGACGGTAGAAATAGTCGTTGTACAGACGGTTGAAATGGTTCTTCTGATCCTCACTGAGTTGCTCGTAGGCCTCCTGGAACTGTACGGCAATACGCGGATGCCAGCGGTCATCACGCTTATGGTCGACGAGGAATAGTCCTTCATTGAACTGGATGCCGTAGGCCTCTATCTCCTCGCGGCTCATGCCGAGGGCAGGTGAGAACTGTCCCATCAGCCCGGACTTATAGGGTACGGGAATCTCCCAGATACGGAAGAAGCCAAGGACATGGTCGATACGGTAGGCATCGAAGTACTGTGCCATCTTCCGAAAGCGGCGCACCCACCACGAACAGCCATCCTTCAACATCTCGTCCCAGTTGTAGGTGGGGAAGCCCCAGTTCTGTCCGTCGGCAGAGAACGGATCAGGCGGTGCTCCGGCCTGACCGTTGAGGTTGAAGTATTTCGGCTCCACCCAAGCCTCGACACCATCACGACTGATACCGATGGGGATGTCGCCTTTCAGAATGACACGATGCTCCCGTGCATGGGCATGGGCTGCCCGCATCTGTGCATCAAGGTTATACTGGACAAAATACCAGAACTGCAATTCCCGCTTACCCTTGAAGGACGGTTTCTGGGTATTCTGTACCGTCGCGGTCTTGGGCCATTCCGAGAAGACGGCTGTGCCATAGAGGTCACGATAATAGCAGAAGGCAGCATACGGCACGAGCCACTCCTTGTTCTGTTCGAAGAACCGCTTATAACTCTCACGGCGCTGCACAGCAGACCACTCCTGTGCAAAAATCTCACGGAGATAGTCCATCTTGGCCGTAAACATCCGTTCGTAGTCAATCTGAGGCAGGACATTCAGTTCCTGACGCAAGGCTTCGAACGCCTGACGCTTCGCCTCGTCCTTGATGGCGGGCAACTGACGGAAATCCGTGTATTGCGGATGAAGGGCATAGATGCTGATGGAGTTGTAGGGATACGAGTCCTGCCAGGTCTTGGTCATGTTCGTGTCGTTGATGGGCAGCACCTGCAAGACACGCTGCTTGGTCTTGTCGCACCAGTTGACCATCATCTTCAGGTCACCAAAGTCGCCCACGCCAAAACTGCCCTCACTGCGGAGTGAGAAGATGGGGATGACGGTGCCGGCTCCTTTCCAGGGATAGACGGGGAAATAGGCTTGTGTCAGTTCGTAGACTACAACCTCACCCACTTCGACCTGTGGTGGTGTGACAGTGCGATTCATACCGTTCTCCCAAAGGGGTGTCACATCAACCTCCTCATCGAGTGCCACAAACTTGAACTCTAATGTCGCCGGTAACTTATCTGCATCAAGACTGATGACCCACTCGTTGCTCTCATGTTCAACCATCTCCAAGGCACGCTTTGCTTCCCAGTTACCGAGTGCTTCTCCAGCGCCAATCATTGCCAGACGTTCGTTGCCGCGCAACTGCGGGGCACGCACCTTGATCCGGATGGTCTTGCCATACTCCTCCTGTTCGCTCAGCTTGCACTTACGAGCAGCCACACACTCGGTGAAGGCAGAGGAGTACATATAACTATCCTCCGGGATGTCAAGCCAGTGGTCATAGACGGTATAGCGCACCCCTCTGATGGCTGCAAACTCCAGCCGGTGAGGCATGACGAGCCATTCGTGGCGTGTCTGCTCATCGCCACGATACACACTATAATAATAATTCATGTAAGCACTCGTCTTGACCGACCTGCTCAGTTCGCAAGTCCAGTGAAGACCATCGAGCGTAGACATCTTGTACTGGTCTTTCTTTACTGAGGATTTACCGTCCTCGTTGACTACGGTTAATACCAGTTCTTCACCGAAGGTAGTCTGGTATTCGAGATTAAAAAATAACTTCATAGACTTTCACTTTTATGTTCTTTGATGCAAAATTATAAAATAAATCCCATCGGTGTTGCACAACCGACGGGATTCTTGACATTTATCAATGCAAACGTTTGCACTAAAAAGGGTCAAACCACCGATTTCTTGTCCTTGATAATGACGACACAGAGCGATCCAATCAAGAAACTGACACCTGCCACAATCATCATCGTAGACTGATGGTGACCGACAAGTGAGAGGATGGTGCCACCACAGATGGCAGCCACAATCTGCGGGATGCAGATGGTGCCATTAAACAAGCCCAAATAGGCTCCCATGTGACCATAGCCCTGCAGGGCATTCGTCACGAACGTGAACGGCATCGCCAACATGGCAGCCCAACCGCAACCTATCAGCAGGAAAGGAACAATCTGCAGGTATTTGTCCGGACAGAACGGAATGAGCAGGAAACCAACACCCCCAATAATCAGACTGACCGAATAGGCTAGTTTGGTATTCTTGAAGCGGGGCAGTATGGCGGCCCAAGCCAAAGAACCCATTGCCTGAATGGCATAGAGCACACCCGTCCAGTTGGCTGCCTCCTGATAATCGCTGGTGGCGGGGTCGATGGTGCCCCAGACGGTCTCTGAGACAGCATCCACCACGTAAGTCCACATATAGAGCATACCCGCCCAGCAGAAGAACTGCACCAGACCGACCTTCCAGAAAGTAGAGGGGGCATTCTTGAGTAGTGTGATCCAGTTGCCGCTATTCTCCAGACTACTGACTACCGACTCCTGACCACTCACGCCATTATACGCCGCATATTCCTGTGGATTCCACTCTTTCACCTTCAACGTGGTATAGAGTACACAGAGAATAAGGATGGCTGCGCCACAATAGAACGACCAGATGACGGAGTCGGGCACGACCCCCTCAGCGGCCACATTCTTCAGACCAATCCATGTGAAAACAAAGGGGAAGAGGAATCCCACCACTGAACCGGCATTGCAAAGGAATGACTGGATGCTATATGCCGCAGCCTTCTGCTTCTCATTGACCATGTCGCCCACCAACATTTTAAACGGCTGCATCGCCATATTAATGGAGGTGTCAAGCAGCATCAAGGCAATCAGGCCAAAGATGAGAGCCGTGCCGACAGCCATCCCGAAGGAACCGGCATTCGGCAACAGGCACATCACAGCGACGGCAGCGGCAGCACCCACAAACAGATAAGGGATACGACGACCGAAGCGCGTCCATGTCTTGTCACTCAATGTTCCGACAATCGGTTGCACAAGGATACCCATCAACGGTGGGAGAATCCAGAAGAAACTTAGGGAATGGGGATCAGCCCCCAGCGTACGGAAGATACGCGAGATGTTGGCAGACTGCAAGGCGTACGCAATCTGTACGCCAAAGAATCCGAAACTCAGATTCCATAACTTCCAAAAACTTAAATCAGGCTTCTGTTTCATAACTATTCACTTATCACTTTTCACTACTTCGTTGTTCCACGTATGATGTGGCGGGTACGGACAACGCGCTTCTCGATTTTCTCTATGGGCAACAGACCCTCTACCTTATCCATTAGAATCTCGGCAGCCTCCTCGCCTACCCGACGACCACGCTGTTCCACTGTGGTAAGCATCGGGTCACAGGCTATGGCACGCTGTCCGTTGGTAAAGCCACAGATGGAGATGTCGTCAGGCACCTTAAAACCCGCCCGCTTCACAGTATAAAGGATACCGATGGCCGTATCGTCGTTGACGGCAAAGAAACCGTCTGGCCGATGGTCTAACGCAAGGATTTCCGGAGTAATCGTCTCTGCATCCCCTCGGTTGTCACAGACCCGAACGATTTTCTCATCCACCGCCAGACCATGTTTCAGGAGCGCATCCTTATAGCCGTTATAGCGGTTCTTGGAGATCTGCAACTGCATGGGGCTCCCGTAGAAGGCAATCCGCTGACAGCCAGACTCGATCAGATGCGTCACGGCATTGTAGGCCCCCAAATAGTCGTCGACCACCACCCGACTGGCATTGACACCTGTACAGATACGGTCGTAGAACACCAGAGGAATGCCGGCATCAATCAGTTTCTGGTAATGGTCATAGTTGTGCGTGTCCTTCGCCTGCGACACGATGACACCACACACCTTACTACGATGGTAATTCTCACAGATACGAACCTCACGCTCATATTTCTCGTCACTTAGCGACACCATAATATTATACCCGCGCGCGAAAGTAGCCTCCTCGATGCCCGTCAGGATGGATGAGAAATAATAATGCGTTAATTCCGGTACAATCACACCAATCATACGAATAGGCATCACCCTGGCATGGCGCAGTGCCTCACCAATGGCGTTGGGATAGAAGTTATGCTCGCGTGCAAATGACTGGATGGTCTTGCGCATCTCCTCGCTGATGAGGGGAGAATCCTTCAAGGCACGGGATACCGTCGCCACGGAAACACCTAATTCCTGGGCGATATCCTTCATGTTCATGGGAGCATTTCTATCCATCTCGTTTTATTTTTCAAGTGCAAAGTTACAACTTTTCACTATTCACTATTCATTAACCACACATTAAGTTGACATATATCAATGCAAACGTTTGCATAACTCTAATAACGTTTTTATATAAAAAAAAGTATAAGGTAGGCAAAAGATTTATAATTTTGCACCGTGAAATCATACCTAATTGCAAACAAAACGAATACATATTATAGTAATTAACTCTAATTAAATGTAATGATGAAGCAGGTAAACATTCAAATTCCGCTTAGGATGCTCGGCCTTTTATTTGGCTTGTTCCTATCGGTAGGTGCCTTTGCGCAAATTGACGTCAGAGGCCATGTGAAAGATGCTACAGGCGAAGACATTATCGGCGCAACCGTCCGTGTTGTGGGTACACAGACCGCAACCGTGACAGACTTCGAAGGTAACTTCGTGCTGAAAGCAAACCAGGGTGCAGACATCACCATTTCCTTCATCGGTTTCCAGACCGCTACAGTGAAGGCTGCACCGACTATTGAAGTAACGTTGCAAGACGACCAGACCGTCCTGAACGATGTGGTGGTCATCGGTTACGGTGTTGCAAGGAAGAACGACCTGACCGGTTCCGTCACGGCCATGAGGCCCGACGAGAAGAACCACGGTCTCATCACCAGTGCGCAGGACATGATCCAAGGTAAGATTGCCGGTGTGAACGTGACCAGCGATGGTGGTACCCCGGGTGGAAGTTCCACCATCCGCATTCGTGGCGGTTCGTCACTGAACGCCTCGAACGACCCACTGATTGTGATTGACGGACTGGCTATGGACCGTCAGGGTGTGAAGGGAGCCCCCAATGCCCTGTCGATGGTGAACCCTAACGACATCGAGTCGTTCACCGTGCTGAAGGATGCTTCGGCCACAGCCATCTATGGAAGCCGCGGATCTAACGGTGTCATCATCATCACCACCAAGAAGGGTCGCAAGGGTCAGAAGGCAACCGTCTCCTATAACGGAAATGTCTCTATCGCGACCAATACCAAGACACTGGAAGTGCTTGATGCCAACGAATATCGCAACTTCATCAAGAACTACTATGGTGCAGAATCGGCAGCAGCCAGCCTGTTGGGCGATGCCAACACCGACTGGCAGGATGAGATCTTCCGTACAGCATACAGCACAGACCACAACGTCACGATCTCTGGCGGTTTGGCCAATATGCCCTACCGTTTTAGCGTGGGTTACACCGGTCAGGAGGGTACCCTGAAGACCTCAAAATTCCAGCGTACCACCGCCAGCGTAACACTGAACCCCTCGTTCCTGGACGACCATCTGAAATTCAACATCAACGGTAAGTTCATGCATTCGCATAATCGCTATGCCAATACAGGTGCCATCAGCGAAGCCGTCCGCTTCGACCCCACACAACCGGTCACAAGCAAAGACCCACTCTTCAAGGACTTCAGAGGTTTTTGGCAGTGGGGAGGCGACGGATCAGCCTATCACGACTACACGATCAACCGCGCCATTATTGCGACAGGTCCTGGCAAGAACCCCGTAGCCATGCTTCAAGAGCAATACAAACGTGCCAACAGTTTTGACTACATGGGCAATGTGGAGGTGGACTACCAGATTCATGGCTTTGAGGACTTGCGCCTGCATGCCAATGCCAGCGGCGACTGGGCCAATGGTAAGGAGAAGAACGACCTGGAGCCTTGGGGTTCGTCAAGTTACTACTATGGCAACAGCGGTTTCACGAAGGAGAACAAGTATAACCTCACCTTCTCGGCCTACGCCCAGTATTACAAGGACTTCCTGAAGACCCAGCACTTCGACATCATGGCAGGTTATGAGTGGAGCCACAACAAATATTGGGGCAACTCGGCCTATGCCAGCCTCTATCCGCAGACCTATGGTACATCATTAGTCAACGGTATGGTAGTGGATGATCCTGAACTGGCCAAACTGCGTGGAACAGCGTTCTCGTCAAGCACAAGCGAATGGAAGCAGGAGAGTTATCTGGTTTCCTTCTTCGGCCGTGCCAACTATATCGCCTTCGACCGTTACATGGTAACCGCTACAGTTCGTCGTGACGGCTCCAGCCGCTTCTACGACCACTGGGCCACGTTCCCCTCTGTAGCCTTGGGCTGGAAGATCAACGAAGAGGCCTTCCTGAAGAACGTCAACTGGCTCGATGAACTGAAGTTGCGTCTCGGCTGGGGTAAGACCGGTCAGCAGGATGGCATTGGCAACTACAACTATTTTGCCACCTACAATGTAAACACCACCAGCGTGGACGGACGTTACCCCATTGTGGGTGTTAACGACAGCGGTCTGCTCTACCGTCCCGATGCCTATAATAAACACCTGAAATGGGAGACCACCACCACCTATAACATTGGTCTGGACTTCTCTCTCCTCAACAACCGCTTCAGTGGTAGCGTGGACTACTATTATCGTAAGACCACTGACCTGATTAACACCGCCACCGTTTCGGCAGGCTCTAACTTCCGTAATCAGGTACTGTCGAACATCGGTTCTCTGGAGAACAAGGGTATTGAGGCTGCACTGACCGTCCGTCCCGTCATAAATGAAGACTGGCAGTGGGAGGTTTCAGCCAACTTCACCTACAACAAGAACGAGATTACCGAACTCACCGGCGAAGGCGACATCATCATGACGGGTGGCATCAGTGCCGGTACAGGTAACCAGGTGCAGGCTCATGCCGTAGGCCATCCCGCCCGTTCATTCTATGTGTTCCAGCAGGTGTATGACACCAACGGCAAGCCGTTGGAAGGTGTCTATGTAGACCGCAATGCAGATGGTGTCATCAATGATGCCGACCGCTATTTCTATAAGAGTCCCGCAGCACCTTACACCGCTGGTCTGAGTTCTCGCGTACAGTATAAGGCTTGGGACTTCGGCTTCGGTCTGCGTGCCAGTTTCGACAACTATAACTTCTGGGATCGCGGTGCCGGCTTCTCCAATGTTGCCATGCGCTACGATTCATCCTTCAACTATCTGCAGAATGTGATTCCAGAGGCTGTGGCGAACGGATGGACCACATACGACTATGTCAAGACAGACTACTACGTACGCAACGCATCGTTCCTGAAGTGCGACAACATCACACTGGGCTACTCGTTCAAGTCGCCCGATGACTTCCTGAACGGCCGTGTCTATCTCAGTGCAACCAATGTCTTCACCATCACCAAGTACGATGGTCTCGACCCAGAGGTGTTTGGCGGCATCGATAACGAAATCTATCCACGCCCATTCTCCCTCCAGTTAGGTCTGAACCTGAACTTCTAAGGAATAAGGTGAAAAGGTAAAATAGTATATATGTAAAATAGTAAAAAAGATGACGACTATGAACTTAAGATATTTCAAAAATATGATTCCCGCCGCAGCCTTCTTGCTGACCGCAGGGTTGAGTTCTTGCACCAAAGACCTGGATGTCACGCCTATCGACCCCAGTTCGACGATGACCCCCAGCGAGCCGGAACTCTTCACGAAGTGCTACGCTACGATGGCACTTGCCGGTAACTATGGAGGCGACGGTGACTGTGACATCGATCGCTTGGACGGCGGTACCACAGGTTTTGTACGTCAGTTATGGAACTCGAACGAGTTGACTACCGACGAGGCTATCTGTGCCTGGGGTGACCCCGGTATTCCCGAATTCAACTACAACACTTGGGGATCCAGCCATCCCATGCTGGAAGGTTTCTACAACCGTCTGTACGCCAGTATTGCCTATTGCAACCACTACCTTGATGTCTGTGCAGGCATTGACGCCACCCGTGAGGCTGAGGTGCGTTTCCTCCGTGCCCTGTTCTATTATCACCTGATGGACTGCTTTGGCAATGTACCTTTTGCCACCGCATTGATGTCCACATCTCCTTCTCAGATTCAGCGTGCCGACCTCTTCATGTGGATTGAAGGCGAACTGCTGGAGGTGAAAGACAAGATGCTGACACCCGCAGCCCGCACCAGCAAGGACAACGGCTATGGACGCGCTGACCAGGATGCCGCCAATATGTTGCTGGCACGCCTCTACCTGAATGCAGAGGTTTACACTGGCCACGCCAGGTGGGCTGATGCCAAGACTTACGCAGAGAAAATTATCAACGGACCACATAAGTTGTGGACGACACGCACCGGTAAATGGAGCGCCTATCAGATGCTCTTTATGGGAGATAATGGTGAAAACGGCGCCAGCGTAGAGGCAGTGCTTCCGCTGCTTGGCGACGGTATCAAGACCACCAGTTATGGTACTTCCATGTTCCTCATGTCATCAGCCTGGAAGGACGATATGGACGTCAACGGTGACTTCGGCATGGTTGGTAAGATCTGGGCCGGCAACCGCGCCCGCAGCCAACTTGTCGCCAAGTTCTTCCCCAACAACGACGCTCCTGCCGTCAGTATTGACGACATGGTAGTTGCTGCTGGCGACGACCGTGCCCTCTTCTTTGGCATTGACCGCACCTTGTCTGCAGAGATTCCCAATGAGTTTGCCTCTGGCTACTCAGTAGGAAAGTTCCGCAATACTTATTCCACCGGTGCCACTCCTCACAGTACCAACTTCCCCGATGCTGACTACTTCCTGATGCGCTCTGCGGAGGCTTACCTCATTGCTGCGGAGGCTGATGCCCGCCAGAACGGCGGTACCACCTCCAGCACGGGTGCAGGCTACATCAACGCCCTCCGTCAGCGTGCCAACACCAACACACTGTCGCAGTATACCCTCGACCAGATTCTCGACGAGCGCAGCCGAGAACTTTACTTCGAAGGCTTCCGCCGCACAGACCTCATCCGTTACGGCTACTACGGTGGTCAGAACAGTGGTCAGTATGTATGGGAATGGAAGGGTGGCTCACAGAACGGTGCCAGCATTCCTGCCTATCGTAACCTATTCGCCATCCCCTCTTCAGACATGACGGCTAACCCCAACCTGAAGCAGAACGAAGGCTATTAAAAGGTGAAGAATTGAATCATTGAAAAATTGAAAAGACAATACGATTATGAAAGCAATATTCAAATCAACAATACTGATGGCCGCTGCGGGGCTTGTCCTTTTCACCTCGTGTAAGGACGACAACGAGTCAAACCCCACCATTACGCAGCCCACGACCTTCGTGCTCAATCAGCCTGCCATCAATGGAAATATAGATCTGGAGAAGTCACAGAGCGTGACCCTTACCTGGTCGCAGCCGACTCCCTACACCAACTTCAATGCGCCAGTAGTGCCGACCTACACCGTTCAGGTGTCACCCACAGGTAGTTATAACAAGGCTTTCGACGCGAATGCCGAAGACAATACGGGTGCTGATTTCTTCAATATCGAAGAGACCTTCTCTAACGGTCAGAACGTGGAAATCAACACGCAGACACTGAACCGCTCGCTGGAGGAACTCTGCGGATGGACGGAGAGTACCATACCTTCCCTGCAGCAAGTGTCTTTCCGCGTGAAATCGGCTGTCCGCGATGCTTCATTCAACGAGTATGGTATCATCTACTCTAACATCGTTGCCATCAACGCCATTCCTTACTATATTGAACTGAAGCCTGCCGACCCAGAGATCTGGTGGCTCATCGGTGCTGATATCAGTGACGGTTCATGGGGCGGCGACATCGGTAAGTGCGTTATCCCGATGCAAACCATCGACGGCTTTGCCTACGATAACAAGACAGGACAGGGCGATATCCAGTGGATTGGTTACTTAGGTGGTAACGGCTTCAAACTCCGCGGTTCCCTCGACGATGGTTGGGCTACCCAGTGGGGCCAAGGTGATGCCTTCGGCAGTTTCGTGAAGAACGACGACGGTTCAGGCAACATCACTGTTCCTGCGGCTGGTCTCTACACGGTCACCCTGAACACCAAGGACGACAAACTCACCATCGAGTCTTATGAGGGCAGTGCACCCGTCTTCAGCGGCATGGCTATTGCCGGCTCGTTCAACGACTGGGGCGACACCGAGATGACACCTTGCTCTACGGGCTGGGAGAATCACGACTGGTACATCACCACCACGCTCGAAGAAGGTGCTGAAATCAAGATCAAACAGGCCGGTTCATGGGACTACAACCGTGGCGGTTCGTTCGTCGCCTATGGCGGCGGTATGTATGCCTACGGCGTACAGAACGGCAGCAACCTTGTCATCCCTGAGACGGCAACCTACATGATCCTCTTCAATGACATCACGGGTTACATCCGCTTTATCAAGCAGTAATTAACGTTCAAAAAGAAAATGATTATGATGAAGAAAATATTTTTCGGACTGACATTTGTAGCCGCTCTTACTGCTTGTACAGACGACTACAAGGGCTGGGCTGCCGTTCCCACCGTGCCCCAGCCAACAACAGTGACCTTCGGTGACGGCAGCGTAACAACCGTCAACGTCATCGACCTCAATGCTGTGACCGACGAGTTCGTACAGGTTTGCAGTATTTCTGCACCCACCGCATCAGAGGAGGGCTATGCCCCCAAATACATGCTCACCTTCAATGACAATACTGATTTTGAGATTAGTGCTGAGGGCAAGATGGCCACAGCCGCCCTGCAGGACTATCTGGTAAAGAACTACACCAGCAACCCTATTGAGCGTGCCATCAATGCCACGGTCAGCATGTGGCTGAGCAATGGTACGACAGCCGTTAAGACGGCTACCTCTGCCGTGTTCCAGGTGAAAGCCATCCCACAGGCTCCAGAGATTGAACAGGCCTACTACCTTACTGGTAGCATCAACGGCTGGAACAACACTGACACCACCTACAAACTGACCAACGACGGCAGCGATCCGTACACCAATCCTGTCTTCACCTGTCGCATCCCCGCTCCTGAGGATGGCAGCAACGTGGAGTTCAAGATGACACCGGAGTCAGGCTTAGGCGGTGACTGGAGCAAGTGTCTTGCTGCAGGTGAAGAGGGTAAGTTCAATTACAACAATGACGGTGGCAACCTCGTCATCGTGGCTGATCCGGACGCACTCTACTACGACCTCACCTTCAACATGCTCGAGCAGACATGGAAGGCGACACCCGTTGGCTTCAACGAGTTCATCTATGAGATTGGTAACGAGAGCGGCTGGAGCGAGCCTCATCCGCTTCACGGTAACGGCCTCGGACAGTATAGTGCTGTGATCTACCTGAACGGCGAGTTCAAGTTCAAGCCTAACAAGGACAACTGGGATGGCGACTGGGAGAAGGTTAGCGGCGATGCTACCAGCGGTACGCTTACTACCGAAGGCGGTCCTAACATGGATGGCGTCGAGGCTGGCTTCTACTTTGTTCAGGTTGATTTGAAGGAAATGACCTATAAGGTTACGCCTGTCACCTCTATCAGTATCATCGGTTCAGTGAAAGGCGCATGGGACACCGACGTAGACATGACCTACAATGAGATTATGAAATGCTGGGAGGCTCACGAGACACTCAGTGCGGGCGAGTTCAAGTTCCGTCTCAACCATGACTGGGCTGTCAACTGGGGTGGTACCCTTGACGACCTCGTTCAAGGTGGTGCCAACCTGCAACTTGCAGCCGATGGTCCTTATGTCATCCGCCTCTTCCTCAGCGACGAGGCTCCCGCCCACTGTACCGTCAAGGAAGACAACGGCTATCCCGACAACTTCTATGAGATTGGCAACGAAGGCGGCTGGAGCACCAGTCATCTGCTGCTGGGCAACGGCAACGGACAGTACCAAGGCTTCTACTATCTCGATGGTGAGTTCAAGTTCAAGCCCAACGCTGACAACTGGGATAACGACCTGGAGTATGTCAGCGGCGACACCACAAGTGGTTCCCTCACTGACGGTGGTGGCCCGAACTGTCCTGATCCGGGTGCAGGCTTCTACCAGATTAACCTCGACTTTGCCAACATGCACTACAGCCTGCTGAAGATTGAAAGCGTCAGCATGATTGGCGGTTTCAACGGATGGGGCGAAGACCTTGAGATGACCTACAACAAGGAGGAAGGCTGCTGGCAAGTGACCACCGATGCCGTTTCAGGTGAGTACAAGTTCCGTGCTAACCATGACTGGGGTATCAACTGGGGTGGCAGTGTGGACAATCTGACACAGGGCGGTGCAAACCTCACCATTGATGGCGGTACGCACACATTCAAGTTGTATATCTCCTACGAGGGCGCAAACTATGTAACAATCGAGTAATACAGCGTATTACAATGCACGTTTTGTGGAAAAATAGGCCGAAAGTCTTGGTACTTTCGGCTTTTTTATATATCTTTGCATCGGAAACAACAATCACATGGATTATGAGAATTAAGACATCAAACATCGTAAGAGTACTGGTACTACTATTCACTGTTCAATGTTCACTATTCACTGCTACCGCCCAGGGCTGGCCGCAGGACTACGGAGGCGTGATGCTACAAGGATTCTTCTGGGACTCCTTCAGCGACACGCAATGGACACGACTGGAGAAGCAGGCAGACGAACTGGCTACCACTTTCGACCTCGTCTGGGTACCGCAGAGTGGCAACTGCGGTGGCATCTCGATGGGCTACGACGACCTGTACTGGTTCAACCAGAACAGCAGTTTCGGTAGTGAGGCAGAACTGCGTTCGATGATCAATACCTTCAAGGAAAAAGGTATCGGCACCATCGCTGACGTCGTGATCAACCACCGCAAGAATGTGAGCAACTGGGTGGACTTCCCGAGGGAGACCTACAATGGTGTGACCTACGAGATGACATCGACAGACATCTGTGCTGACGATGATGACGGTGCCACGAAAACCTGGGCCACACAGAACGGCTACAGCCTCAGCAGTAACAACGATACCGGTGAGGGCTGGGGTGGCATGCGCGACCTCGACCACAAGAGCGAAAACGTACAGAAGAGCGTGAAGGCCTACCTGAGATTCTTAATTGAAGACCTCGGCTATACAGGTTTCCGCTACGACATGGTAAAAGGCTATTCTGGCTCATATACAAAGATGTATAATGAGGAGGCCAAGCCGCAGTTCTCCGTAGGCGAGTGCTGGGATGGCACAGGGACTATCCGCAATTGGATCGACGCTGCAGACAAGACCAGTGCAGCCTTCGACTTTCAGTTCCGCTACACTGTGCGCAACGCCATCAACGCAAACGACTGGAGTCTGCTGGGTAAGCAGAACGATGGCAACTGGCCCCTCGTAAGCAAGGACTATGAGAAGGGAGCCTACCGCCAGTATGCCGTGACCTTCGTGGAGAACCACGATACGGAGAAACGCGCCAATGCCAACCAGGATCCCATCAAGAAGGACACACTCGCTGCCAATGCCTATCTGTTGGCCATGCCGGGTACGCCATGTATCTTCCTGACCCACTGGAAAGCCTATAAGCAAGACATCGCCAACATGGTGGCTGTGCGCAAGGCCGTTGGCATCACCAACACCAGCACACCAATTAACATGGCCTCGAACAAAGACTACTATGCCGTTCAGACTACAGGCACCAAAGGTAAACTGCTTTGCGTGGTGGGCACCAAGGCTGACACCTATGTGCCTAACGGAGCAGGCTGGAAGAAGGCTATCAGCGGCTACCACTACGTCTACTACGTCAATGGCATTGAACCGGAGAGCATCGCCTATCCCACATTCACGCCCAGTGATTTCAAGCCCTATGCCATCACCGTCTATGTGAATATCGACCAGGTGGGCTGGAGTGCTGTGAATTTCTGGTCATGGGGTGGTGACGACAGTCATGCACCAAAGAACAACAACTGGCCCGGTGACAAGATTACCTCCACCACTGAAGTGGGTGGCAAAACATGGTACACGCAGTCGTACACCATCAACAATGAGTACGATGCCGTGAGTTTCGTGTTCAGCACGGGTTCTGGCAATCCCCAGACGGTGGATGTGACGAATGTCACAACAGACAAGTTCTTCGAGATCTCTACCTCGAAAAACAGTGAAGGTAAGTATCTGACAAACGACGTAACGGAGAACTACATTTCCGGCATCATTCCCCTATACGCTGATACCACCGATGACGGAAAGGTCTACACCCTTGACGGTCGACTGGTTCGCACAGACGGGAACCTCCAGCAACTGCCAAAGGGTCTCTATATCGTCAACAAGAAGAAGGTTATCGTGAAATAACTGCACGGACGACAAACCAGCAGTGCATGAAGAAGGTACTGATGCGTCCGTAATGACTCTCCATCACCCGATAGCGCTCCAAGAGCGATTCGCGGTGGTGGAGTGTTGTTTGTCCCTCCTCGGTGTAGTTGACCACCACCATGTGCAGGTTCAACAGGGGCACGTTCTCCTTGGCGGCTGCCTTCATGATG
>JAFWTK010000286.1 GCA_017518935.1 Prevotella sp. | reverse complement strand
GTTGCGCTACTTACGGTGGCCACGGTGAGCAGATGGCCGTCTTCGGTAGCCACGTGGAGATTGCCGGTCGCAAACTGACGGACATTATCGGTACCGCTGAGTTCCCCGCTGAGGAGTGGGAGCAGATGAAGATTGATGTGACCAAGGGAGGTGCCAAGATCATCGAACTCCGCGGACGCAGTTCTTTCCAGAGCCCCGCCTATCTCTCCGTTGAGATGATCCGTGCCGCTATGGGTGGTGAGCCTTTCCGTTTCCCCGTAGGTACCTACGTAAAGACCGACAAGTACGACCACATCATGATGGCCATGAAGACCACCATGACTGCCGAAGGTGCTAAGTTCGAGGTCCCCCAGGGAACTCCTGACGAGAATGCCAAACTGGATCAGAGTTACGAGCATCTCTGTAAGATGCGCGACGAACTGGTGACGCTGAACATCGTTCCTCCCATCTCAGAGTGGAACAAGATCAATCCGAACCTCTAATTATTCGATACAAGAGAGCAGTATGGTTCGCCATGCTGCTCTCTTTACATTTTTACCACCAAGACTATGGATATGAAGAAAATCATTCTATTTGGCTGCATCATCTTGGCGCTGACAGGTTGCGGTAATAAGGACAAGACCAATATCATCCCCTTGGGAAGTGATGCACCGCCAGTGGAAGAAGTAGCCACAGCAGACAATGGACAGAAAGAGGACAGCGCAGACCCCGAACTGATTGCAGACCGTGTGAATGCCATCTATGTGGCTGTGGCAGAAGCCTATCCGGAAATCAATGACATCACACCCTCCAACGACCAGTTGGATGATGCCTACTGCACCGGCGAATGGAAGACCCTTGTACAGATGGTCAACTCCAAAGATGCCGAGAACATGGGCAGAGGAGGCTTTTTCGATGCAGACTACTGGATTATGGGACAGGACTGGGGAAAGATCACCATCAGTGGACTGAAAGTCGACATAAAAGACAACACCCACGCCAATGCCTTTTTCACCCTGCATAATTTAGGTAGTCAGACAAAGGTGCAAGTGGAACTTGTCTTTGAGCACGGAGAGTGGCTCATCGGCAATTTCATCGACGAAACCCACAAAATAGACTGGAAAAAGAACATGATGCAATACCTTGAAAAGAAAGGCAAGGAGCAGCAAGAAGAATCTGCCGATGACGGCATCATAGAATACAGTATACCCTAATGGCACTAATAAAAAGTTATAGAGGCCTTTCGCCCAAATGGGGCAAGGACTGCTACTTCAGTGAGAATGCCACCATCGTAGGTGATGTGACGATGGGTGACGAGTGTTCGGTATGGTTTAATGCCGTGGTTCGCGGCGACGTGGCTCCCATCACCATCGGCGACCGTACAAATGTGCAGGACGGCAGTTGTGTTCATGTAACCCATGACACAGGCCCTACCCATATTGGTAGCGATGTGACCATTGGGCATAATGTCACCGTACATGCCTGCACCATTCGCGACGGTGCCCTGATTGGCATGGGGAGTACCCTGCTTGATGGCTGTGAGATTGGCGAGGGTGCCATTGTAGCGGCAGGGGCACTGGTATTGCAGAACACGAAGATCCCGCCTCATGAGATCTGGGGCGGCGTGCCTGCTAAATATCTCAAACCCGTCAGTCCCGGACAGACGGATAACGCCAAGCACTACGTGGCATATTCGAAGTACTATTTAAGTGAAGAGTAAAAAAAAGACTACTACCCAAATAGTCAGATTCATCAAAGACTGGACACTGCCGGTGGCGATGGGATTGGGAGTCCTACTCTATCTAATCTTTGCCTTTACGCCCCAATTGGAGTCGGCAGCAGAGTTCTTCGAACCTGTCTTCGAAGCCATTCTTCCGATGTTTATGTTTCTGGTGCTGTTCGTGACATTCTGTAAGGTGGACTTCTATAAGTTGCGCCCTGTGGCCTGGCATTTCTGGGTCAGCCTTTTCCAACTACTCTTCATCGGTCTTATCATGGCTGCCATCCTCATCCCACGTCATTCATTCCACATTTTATTGGAGGCCTTACTAATGTGCATCATCTGTCCATGTGCCACAGCGGCTGCCGTCGTTACCCAAAAACTCGGAGGCTCTTTAGAGCAGATGACTACCTTCACCTTCATCTCTAATTTCATCACCGCTCTATTAGTGCCCATCTGCTTCCCTCTTATCGAGAAAGGGGCAGACATCACCTTTTGGGCAGCCTTCATCAAGATCCTCCACGAGGTATTCATCGTACTGATCGTTCCGATGCTGCTGGCTTATCTCGTGAAACACTATATGCCCTGTCTGCACAAGAAGATCATTTCGATTAAAGACCTAAGTTACTATCTCTGGGGCTGTTCGCTGATGATTGTCACGGGTACTACGGTGAAGAACATCGTGCATTCCAACGCGACAATTGCCCTGCTGATGGCGATTGCCATCCTCGGACTGGTAATCTGTATCGTGCAGTTTGCTGTAGGACGCTTTATCGGCCACTACTTCAACCACACACAGGAGGCCGGACAGGCTTTGGGACAAAAAAACACCGCTTTTGCCATCTGGCTCTCATCGACCTACCTGAATCCTCTCTCATCAGTAGGGCCAGGCTGTTATATTCTCTGGCAAAACATTGTCAACTCGGTGGAAATCTGGCAGCATCGGAAAACAAATAAGGAGTGATTTCTCACCCCTTATTTGCGTTTATATTTCTGACTCCTTATTTATTCTTCTGGTAGTGGTCAAGTCCTTTTTGGACATTCTTAATAATTGCCTCCGATGTATAAGTAGCACCTGTAACAGCATCGACTTTCTTGGCCTTTGCTTCCTTGACGGTCAGCCCGTCCCAGGCATTCTCTAAGGCATTCTTCACCTTTACCAGATACTTGGGCGTCTCCTGATTCTTCAATACCTCAATCTTTTCAATCTTGTTCTTCTTGATGTAAATCTTCAAAGGAACAGGACCGTTATAGCCTTCCACATCCTTGGCGATAGTGGTGGTGTTCACAATCGTGGAACCATTCTCCTTGGTGATAGTACCATCCTGCTTGCCGGCACTCATCAGCACCACAGCAGCAAGACATATAAATACATACTTCTTCATATTTCTTCCTTTGATATTTAATCTTCTTTTTTCGCTTTCACATTTTTAGACCGCAAAGTTACTAAGAAATCAAAAATAAATGCTTAAATTTTAGAAATATTTTGTACCTTTGCACCCGCATTAATATCTTTTAGCGCAAAACGAATGAAGAAAAAGTTTGCAATCCTTTGGTTGGCACTTACGCTAGCCTTAACCATTAGCGCAGAAAAACGGGAGATTCACATCCTGTCTGTCAATGATATGCACGCCCAGATTGGCGTGTTCCCACAATTAGCCGCATTGATTGACAGTCTGCGGACAGAAGACCCCTCACTATTGGTGTTTTCAGCAGGCGACAATCGCACGGGTAACCCGTTGAACGACAAATACGAGATTCCTGGCTATCCCATGGTGGCACTGATGAATCAGGTGGGTTTCAATGGTTCCACACTGGGTAACCACGAGTTTGACACCCATTCGCTCCAACGCCTCATCGGCCTTTCCAACTTCCGCTATATCTGTGCCAATGTCTTCTCCACCGACTCTGCCGGTATCCGAACTGTTCCTTATCAGGTGTTCGATGTGGCTGGTCTGAAAGTGGGTATCATCGGCGTCATCCAACTGGGTCCACAGGGTATCCCCAGCACTCATCCTGATAATCTGAAAGGCATCTGGTTTACACCTGCTATGACAGAAATCAGTAAGTACGAATGGCTCAGCAAGCAGTGCGACGTTACCATCTTGCTTTCCCACCTGGGCTACCCAGACGACCAAGAGATGGCGAAGATATTTCCCTGGCTCGACCTTATTATCGGCGGTCATACGCATACTCAACTGAAAGGTGACGAAGTGGTCAATGGTGTGCTCATTACCCAGAACAAGAACAAGTTCGGTCGCGTCACCTATACCACCATCACCCTTGAAGACGGGAAGATCGTAGACAGGAAGGCTGAATATATCGATGTCAAGAAGTATCCGAAAAAAAATCCGCTCGTAGAGGCAATGGTTAATCATTTCGGTGAAGACCCCAAATTCAAGCGCGTGCTGGCTACGGCAGAGACACCTTTCGAGGCTCGTGAGGAACTAGGGTGTATGATGTGTGATGCCTTTATGAATGAAACGGGCTCGGATATTGCCATAGAAAACCCTGGTGGCGTACGCCTTGAGTCACATCCCGCCGGCGAGATCACCGTACGTGACGTATTGGAGATGGATCCTTTCGACAACAATGCGGTCATCCTCGAACTCACCGGCGAAGAAATACTGAGAATGATCATGACCTACTGCAACAACATACTTGTTAGTTTCCCCTATGTAGGAGGTATGAAATGTGAACTGACACTCGACAGGACAAATCCTTCCAGGATCAAGAGTGTGCAACTGCTGACTCCCAATGGAAAGAAACTTAATATGAAGCGTAAGTATCGTGTTGTTACCAACAACTATATTACAGTCACAAGTAAGATTCCCGAAGGCGCAGCCCAGACATTGAACGTTCAGACCACCGACCTAATCATGCAATACCTGGAAAAGAAGAAAAGGGTAGATTATCGGGGCGTGAGAAGATTGGAGATCATAAACAAATAGAGGCCATCACCTTCTCTGTGGCACCAGCCAGACTCTGCACAAACATACCGGCATTCTGACCTTCTTCCTCAAGAGAACCGCTTTCTGAGACAAAACGGTTCATCTGTCTTTCAAAATCCTCATAATTGTTAATCTCGAAGCCACCACTCTGTTTCAGTCCCTGTGCCTCTTGGAATTTCTGGTTATTAGGACCAAAGAATACGGGTATATCCCAGACAGCGGCCTCCAGGAGATTGTGGATGCCCACACCAAAACCGCCACCCACGTAGGCCACATCGCCATAGTGGTAGATACTCGACAACAATCCGAAACAATCGATAAGAAGAACGTCAGTAGACTGGAGATCGGAGTCAGGAGATTGGGAAGATTTCTCTGCAGTGGTATAACGGACGACCTTGCGACCTTCCAACAACTTTTCTATCTGCTGTAGGTGATCCTCGCCGATGACATGGGGAGCGATAATCAGTTTCCAATCCTTATGCGTATTGAAATACTTAATAAAGATATTTTCATCAGGCGGCCAACTGCTACCAGCCACAAACACCTTAGACTTTTCCCTGGACGCCTTAACAAATGCCTCCACAATAGGTAACTGCTTCGCAGCCTCCTTAATCTGCAAGACACGATCGAAACGAGTATCACCCACCACAGAGACATTCGTGATTCTAATCTTTGCCAGAAGTTGCTTGCTCTGTTCGTTTTGTACAAAGAAATGCGTAAAGCAATTCAGCACGCGACCGTATTGTCGACCATACCACTTAAAGAACACCTGGTCAGGACGGAAGATGCTCGAGACGCTATAAACCGGTACATTCCGATGCTTAAGGATATGGAGATAATTATACCAGAACTCATATTTGATGAAGAAGGCCATCACAGGACGCACCAGTCGCAAGAAACGGATAGCATTAATGGGGGTATCCAACGGGAGATAGCTGATTATATCCGCACCTTCGTAATTTTTTCTTACCTCATAGCCCGAAGGTGAGAAGAATGTCAGCAGGATCTTATATTCCGGATGCTCCTTGCGAAGGCGCTCCATCAACGGACGCCCCTGTTCAAACTCACCTAATGAAGCAGCATGGAACCATATATACTTCGCCTGCGGGTCCACTTTCTCTTTCAGGACGCCAAAAGCAGCACGTTCACCACGCCACATCTTCCGCACTTTCTCATTGAAGCAACTGTAAATTGCAACACCTATGAGATAGAGATATATAATCAGGTTGTATATCATCAGCCAAGCACTTCTATGGCACGCTTCATTCTTGCAATCGTCTCTTCCTTGCCCAAGAAAGCAGAAATATCGAACATACCAGGGCCTTTACCCTCGCCTACCAATGTGAGACGCCAGGCATTCATAATATTACCTAACTTATATCCCTTCTGTTCAATCCATGCATGAACAATCTGCTCCTGATTCTCTAAAGAGAAGTTGTCGATACCTTCAAGCACGCCGATGAGTTCCGTCAACTGGCTGGCAGAATCTTCCTTCCAACGCTTCTTAGCCGTCTTCTCGTCATACGCTGTAGGAGCCTCAAAGAAGAAAGAACACAATGGCCACAACTCATGGATAAACGACACACGGTCCTTCATCATCGTCGTCACCTTTAAAACGCGCTCAGAAGTTTCTTGTGGACAGTGCTCCTTGACTATCGGCTCAAAAAGGGCAGCAATTTCCTCATTCGATTTCATGAGGATATACTCGTGGTTGAACCAGATGGCTTTTTCATAAGCAAACTTAGCACCAGCCTTCGAGCACTTCGAGATATCAAATAACGGCACAAGTTCTTCTAACGAGAAAATTTCCTGTTCTGTACCAGGATTCCAACCCAAGAGAGCCAAAAAGTTGATTACAGCCTCAGGGAAATAACCATCCTCACGATAGCCACGTGAGGTCTCGCCCGTCTTCGGGTCCTTCCATAACAACGGAAAGACAGGGAATCCTAGCCTGTCACCGTCACGTTTTGAGAGTTTACCCTTACCGTCAGGTTTTAACAACAGCGGCAAATGGGCAAACTGCGGCATCGTATCCTCCCAGCCAAATGCCTGATACAGCAATACATGCAAGGGGGCAGAAGGCAACCACTCCTCACCACGAATCACGTGGGAAATTTCCATCAGATGGTCATCCACAATATTTGCCAGATGATAGGTAGGCAATTGGTCGGCACTCTTATAAAGCACCTTATCGTCGAGAATATCGCTCTTCACGCGCACGTCGCCACGAATCAAGTCATTCACCATCACCTCCTGTCCAGCCTCGATCTTAAAGCGCACCACATACTGCTTACCATCGGCAATCAGTTGCTCCACCTCTTCCTTCGGCAATGTCAGCGAGTTACGCATCATACTACGGGTATGACAGTCGTACTGGAAATTCTGTATCTCCTGACGCTTAGCCTCCAATTCCTCAGGGGTATCAAAGGCGATATAAGCCTTACCGGCATCCAACAGTTGCTGCACATATTGCTTGTAGATGTCACGGCGCTCACTCTGGCGGTAGGGACCTTTGTCGCCACCGAAACTCACACCTTCGTCAAACCGAATCCCCAGCCACTTGAACGACTCGATAATATATTCCTCAGCGCCCGGCACGAAACGGTTCGAATCGGTATCCTCTATTCGGAAGACCAAGTCGCCACCATGCTGCTTGGCAAACAAATAATTATACAGGGCAGTGCGCACACCGCCGATATGCAAAGCCCCCGTAGGACTTGGTGCAAAGCGCACCCTAACTCTTCTTTCAGACATAAAAATCGCTCTTTTGTGTGCAAAGGTACAAAATAATCTGCGAAAATCTGTGTAATCTGTGGCTTTATTTGTATCTTTGCACCAAAATATTTCTATTATGGGCTATTTTAATCTGAAATCCGACATTTCCTGGCACGATTTCCTCGTTCGTACCGGACTGATCATAGGCACTGTTGCCATCATCACATGGGTTCTTCCACGCGACACGCACAGCACCTACCGCATCGAAAAGGGCAAGCCATGGATTCATTCCGACCTGAAAGCCCCCTTCGACTTCCCCATCTACAAAGGCGATGATGTCGTCAAGGCTGAGCGCGACTCGCTGCTGCGGTTATACGAGCCCTACTTCAACTATAATAAAGAGACAGAAGGCATGCAGACCCGTCAGTTCGTGAAAGACTATAACAAAGGGATTCCTGGCCTTCCCGACGATTATATCAGCATCATCGCCAACCGTCTGCACCGCATCTATGCCCAAGGTGTCATGAGCAATACCGACTATGCCAAATACAGTAAGGACACCACCCAGATGATACGTATCATCAATGGGAAGGTGGCCGTCAGCGCACAAATCAACACGATCTATTCCACCGTGTCGGCTTATGAGTTTATTTTTGCAGAGCCAGAATTGTCCGCCTACAGGGAGATTCTTCAGAAGTGCAGTCTCAACGACTACATCTCCCCCAACCTTATCTATGATAAAGAGCGAAGCGAGGCCAGTCTGAGTGACTTACAGAACAGTATTCCTCTGGCCAGCGGTATTGCCCAGCAAGGACAGAAGATCATCGACCGCGGCGAGATTGTCGATGCCAAGACATACAGTGTTCTCATCTCGTTCCAAAAAGAACTGGACCGTCGCGAGAAGAATAAGCAGCAAATCAGTGTCACCATCCTGGGACAGATACTCTATGTCACCATCCTAATGGTCTGCATGACCTTCTTCCTGACCCTTTTCCGCAAAGACTATTTTGAGAAGCCCAGATCGCTGGCCATGCTCTACTCTCTCATCATCTTCTTTACTGTCATCGCCTCAATGATGGTTAGCCACAACATACTCCATGTCTACATCGTCCCCTTTGCAATGGTGCCTATTTTCATCCGGGTGTTCATGGACTCCCGTACGGCTTTCATTGCCCACACCACGATGATTCTCATCTGTGCCTGCGTCCTGCAATCGCCACTGGAATTCATTGCTGTTGAACTCGTGGCAGGACTGGTGGCTATCTATTCCCTGCGGGAACTGTCAAGTCGATCTCAGTTGTTCTGGACGGCTGTACTTGTCACTGTCTCTGCAGCCCTCACCAACCTCGCACTCGACTGGATACGTGACAACTCACTCACAAAGATCGAATACAGCGAATTCAATTACCTTATTATTAATGGTCTGATGCTGTTCTGTTCCTACCCGTTGCTCTATCTCATCGAGAAGGCTTTTGGCTTCACATCGAACATCACCTTAATTGAACTCTCCGATATGAACAAGGAACTGCTCCGCCGTATGAGCGAGGTGGCTCCTGGTACCTTCAACCACTCCATCCAGGTGGCAAACCTCGCAGGCGAGATTGCACAGAAGATAGATGCCAAGAGTCAGTTAGTACGCACAGGCGCCCTTTACCACGACATAGGCAAGATCCTCAACCCCATCTATTACACCGAAAACCAGTCGGGCGTGAATCCGCATGAGAGCATGACCTACATCGACAGTGCCCAGATAATTATCAGCCATGTCACCGAGGGTATGAGACTGGCTGAGAAATATAATCTGCCCGAGATCATCAAGGAGTTCATTGCCACCCATCACGGTCAAGGGAAGGCCAAGTATTTCTATGTACAGCAGAAGAATGCCCATCCCGATGAGCACGTTGACGAATTGTTGTTCACCTATCCCGGCCCTAACCCTTTCACCAAGGAACAGGCCATTCTGATGATGGCCGACTCTGTGGAAGCCGCCTCACGCTCCCTACCCGACTATACGGAGAAGAGCATCCGCGACCTGGTGAACCGCCTTATCGACGGGCAGGTAGCCGAAGGCTACTTCAGGGAGTGCCCCATCACCTTCCGCGACATCGAGTATGCCAAGACTGTCCTCATCGAGAAACTGAAGACCATCTATCATACACGTATCAGTTACCCTGAACTGAAAAAGTAATTGGGTCTTGCACAAATACCACGAAAATGTGCATATTTCTGCACATAATTGCACAAATGTGCAGGTTTTTGTGCAATCTCAGTTAAACTTCGTTAACTTTGTGTACGCAAACAATATGCTTTGACATAATCTTTTTACCTTTGCAGCCGTTTTGTAAAAAGATTGTTAAAGATATGAAAAAGTATTATGCTATTGTCGCCAGCGTGATGCTGGCCACAGCAACAACTGCCACTGCAGGTGGCATCTTAACCAACACCAACCAGAGTATCGACTTCCTCCGCAACCCCGCCCGCGATGCTGCCATCGGCCTCGACGGCGTATACAGCAACCCAGCAGGAGTGGCATTCCTGCCCGAAGGCTTCCACCTCGGCCTCAACTGGCAGTATGCCCACCAGACACGTACCATCACATCCAACAACCCTGTCTTCGCCCTTGGTCGTAAGAATCAGGGACTGGCTGCCAAGACCTTCGAGGGTGTGGCTGATGCGCCATGCATTCCCTCCGTTCAGGCCGCATATAATAAAGGTAACTGGAGTATGCAGTTCAATTTCTCAGTACCCGGCGGCGGTGGCAAGTGCGAGTTTGCTGATGGTCTCGGTTCCTTTGAGAGCGTCGTAGGCGGCATAGCCAGTCAATTGCGTGGTCTCGACCAGATAGCCACAGCCCTTGGCCAGCCCGTCCCTGGTGTCACAGGCTACGACATGGACGGCTATATGCAGGGACGCCAGTACTACTTCGGTTTCCAACTCGGAGCCGCTTATAAGATCACACCCAACCTCTCTGTCTACGGTGGTCTACGTCTGCTCTACGGCAATGCCACCTATAAGGCTAAGATTAGTAACATCCAGGTGAAGACAGCAGGCGGCTACGTCGATTTCGGCAGTTTCCTGCAGTCAGCCACAGCCATGGTCGATGGTGGCATCACTTACGTCAGCAGTTCACTTGAGCAGGTCAACGCCGGGATAGCCCAATACGAGGCCGCAGGTGCCACTGCCCTCCCCGAGTACCAGCAACTCGTTGTCATGAAGACCCAACTCGAGGGTTCTGCAGCCCAACTTGAGTCAACCAGTGGCAGTCTCAACCAATTGCAAAAATACTCCGAGGGTGTCAATCTGCTCTGCAACCAGTCGGGTATAGGAATAGCACCTATCATCGGTATTGACTGGCGGATAGGTCCTTTTAACTTTGCTGCCAAATACGAGTCCCGCACAGAAATCCACATGACCAATGAGTCTTCTGTCAACAAGGCTAGCGAAATCCCTGCCGTCAACAAGTTCCGCGACGGTGAGAAGATTGACGAAGACTCCCCCGCTCAGTTGGCTTTAGGCGCAATGTGGAGCATCACCGATGCCATCCGCCTGAACCTCGGCTATCACCACTTCTACGATAAGAATGCCCGATGGTACAACAACACTCAGAATCTGCTCGACGGTGGCACCAACGAATACCTTGCAGGAGCCGAGTGGGATATTACCAACAAATTCACCATCAGTGCAGGAGGCCAACTCACCCGTTACCAACTTACCGATGCCTATATGAACGACATGTCGTTTGTTGTCAACAGTTCCAGCATCGGGTTCGGCTTTAACTATAAAGCCAGCGATACCGTCACCCTCAAGGCAGCCTATTTTCAGACCAATTACGAGGACTACGACCGCGTAACCTCGAAGGAACCCCTCGTCAGCGACTCGTTTACCCGTACCAACCGCGTGCTCGGCATCGGCTGCGACCTGACATTCTAATTTATAACGGATCTACATCGTAGTAGATTTGGAGGGAGGTATAGCGCTTGTCCAGTAGCATCTGCTGCCGGGCAAGTGCTAAGTATTTGCGTACCTCGGCCATGTTTAGACTGAGTTCAAACTTCAGGATGATCTTGCGGATGGAAAGTGACTTGACCTTGGAGATACCTGGTTTGTCGGGGCCGAGGACTCGACCTGGAAACCACTGGCATAGCAGACGCCCCATCTCAATGCCAGCAGCCTCGACAAGACCGTCCTGACGGTGTTTGAGATAGACGTAGACAAGACGATAGTAAGGGGGATAACGGAACTGCTGGCGCTCAGCAATCACAGAGCGGTAGAAAGCGGCATAGTCGTTACGGACAACCTGTTGGATAAGGGGAAGGTCTGGACTCTTGGTCTGTAAGATGACAAGTCCACGCCTGCCTTTGCGCCCAGCCCTGCCACTAACTTGCGCCATCATCATAAAGGCATGCTCGTAAGCGCGGAAGTCTGGATAGTTGAGCATCGTATCGGCATTGAGGATACCCACGACGGACACCTTATCGAAGTCAAGGCCTTTTGAAATCATCTGCGTACCGATGAGGAGGTTGGTGCGTCCTGCGGAGAAGTCGCTGATGATACGTTCATAAGCCTGACGGGTACGGGTGGTGTCGAGGTCCATACGGGCAATGCGTGCCTCAGGGAAGATGTCACGAATATCAGTTTCCACCTTCTCCGTGCCATAACCACGCGTCTGTAGTTCCTTACAGCCACAGGCGGGACATTCCGTCGGCACCTGATAGACTGCCCCGCAATAGTGGCACGTGAGTTGGTTCAGGTTACGGTGGAGGGTCAACGACACGTCACAATGACGGCAATGGGGCACCCAGCCGCATTGTTTACACTCTATCATCGGCGCATAGCCACGACGGTTCTGGAAGAGAATGGCCTGCTCGCCACGTCCCAAAGCCTCACGTACCTTATTTAACAATAATGGCGAGAATGGGCCGTTCATCATCTTACGGTGCTGCAAGTCCTTGATATCGACAATCTGTATCTCAGGCAACTCGATACCTTTGTAACGCTGGAAGAGTTCGACGAGGGCATATTTGCCAGTCTTGGCGTTGTGATAAGATTCGAGGGAAGGGGTGGCAGTGCCAAGCAATGTCTTAGCCTTGAATATTTGTGCCAGCACGATAGCAGCACTACGGGCATGATAGCGGGGCATGGGGTCCTGCTGTTTGTAGGAAGTCTCATGCTCCTCATCGACAATAACGAGCCCAAGGCGTTGGAAGGGCAGAAACACAGCACTGCGGGCACCGAGGATGACATCGTAGGGATTCTGGGAGAGTTGCTTCTGCCAGATCTCCACACGTTCAGCATCTGAATATTTGGAGTGGTAGATGCCGAGGCGGTTGCCAAAGACATGTTGTAGGCGTTCCATGATCTGTACCGTCAGGGCAATCTCAGGCAGGAGATAGAGCACCTGCTGCTTCTGTTCGAGTGTCTGACGAATCAAGTGGATGTAAATTTCGGTCTTGCCAGAGGAGGTGACACCGTGGAGAAGGGTGACATTTTTTTTCAGAAACGAGAACTGTATCTGGTTGTAGGCATCCTGCTGGGATTTGCTCAGGGGTTTAATCTTTTCCAGATGTGGCTCGCCACCATGATTCAGGCGCCCCACCTCCTTCTCGTAAGTCTCAAGGATGCCACGCTTCTGCAAAGCATTAACAGTTTGAAGTGTATGCCCCTGATTCAGCAGTTCGTCACGCGAGACGAGACGCCGCGTGTCACTGAAATCGTCACAGAGCGCGAGGAAGTCTATCAACACTTTCTGCTGTTTGGGAGCGCGCTGGAGCATATCGAGAGCCACGTGGAGGGTCTGCTCGTTGTGGAAACTTGACGTCAGGCGGATATAGGTTTCTGTACGCGGCCTGTACCCATCCTCTGCCTTCAGTCCTGAGGGGAGTGCCGCCTTATACACCTCGCCGATGGGCGACATATAATAGTCGGCTATCCACTGCCAGAGGCACAACTGCGTATCAAGCAGAATCGGCTCAGCATCCAATACCTGGAGAATGTCCTTAATCTGAAAATCACTAGGAAGGGGTCCCTTATGCGTCTTGACAACAATACCGACGTGGGTTCTGCTGCGCCCGAAAGGAACCAACACACGAATACCAATCTTCACCTGTTCCCCCCACGGCTGTGGAACGGAATAGGTGAAGAGACCGTCGAGCGGCAAAGGGAGAATGACGTCGACGAACAAGACCTACTTAAAAGTAATAAGCGGCTGAGATATGCCAGGACTTAGGCTTGGTGTCGTCTTTATGGAATGCTGCATCAGTAGCCTTGCCCCAAGTAGCATCAGCCGTAGAGCCCAAAGCGATATTGTAGGCAAAGCCTATTTCCAAATGGTCTGAGAAATAGATACCTGCCCCAAGATTCACGCTGAAAGCAGACTTCTTCAATTGGAAAGTATTCTCAACATCGGCCTTCTTCCATTCAAACTTGTCATCGCCAATGTTAAATGAGAACTGAGGGCCTGCAGCCACATACAAACCAGCGGTACTGCCAATTCCTAAATTCAAACGGGCATTGACAGGTACGAGAATACTCTGCTGTTTGATGGACTCGCCATTGACTTCATATTTCTTCTGATTATAGAGTCCGGCAATGTCAACACCTAAGCCACCTATAGGCAGTGAGATCTGAAGAGTAGGACCAACAAACCAGCCCAACTTGTTGTCTGTATTAAATACAGAATTATCAAACTTCATGTTCTGAAGATCAAGACCACCCTTGACACCGAACTTTACATTTTGTGCCTGCACAGCCATTGTCATGGCAGAAAACAATACCACCAAAGAAAAAAATCTTTTCATAATTAATCTATTTTAAGTTCCACGGTGCAAAGATATAAAAAAAGAGCGAATAATCGCTCTTTTTCCAAGAAATTATTTAATAAACTTAATGTCTCTCACGGCGAACCGTCACGCGGGCAGAACCACTGCTGGATGCCGCCGGACTGTTCTTGGTCTTCGTACCACTGATCTTGGTACGGCGAGCACTATTCTGCTTGGCCTTCTGAGTTCTGGCCTTCTTGGCTGCCTTCACGTTCAGCGGATTAACATTGGCAATGCTGTCAAGGGAGTCGCGCTTGGCTGGGTCGCCGAAGATATTCTTACGGAAGGCCTCCAACTCTGCCTCGATACGTTTTTGCTCAGCCGTCAGTTTGGTGGTATCACCATCGCATATCTGAGCCAATGTCTTGCCAAGCATATTGGTGGTCTTGTAGATCTTTCCACGGTATTTGTTCATTGTGAAATAGTCATCCATCGACATGGTGGCAGCGTTGTTAAGACTGGATGTCATCACCGTCTGACGGTTCAGGAAAGGTTCCAGGTCGCTATACTTCACCCAGAAAAGAGGGTATTGCGTGGCCTCCCCACCAAAATCATCCTCGCGCAACATGATTGGACACAGGGCGAGCACCTTGATACGGAAGGAGGAATTGGCCTGATCGTAGTAAGCGCTCTCTTTGAGATAATACTTCTTGACTTCGGCTGAGGGGATGTCGCTATTGTCAACCTTCAACTTGCCATTCTGCTCCTCATAGAAGATATGGTAGTTGTCGAGCACGGTCTTCATCTCCACCTTTGAGGCATCCTCAAAGACATCGCTGCCATCGGTGGGATATTCATAGATGGGGATATAGCCGTTCTGGGCCAACTTGAAGAGATAGGTAAACAAATTGACCTGCTTACCCTGTGGCTCCACGGGATAATAGAGTCCGGAATTCGGATCATCCTCGAGATTGATCTCACGGTAGATGTCGCGCCGCCATACCACATCCTCAGGAACATCCAAGGAAGTAGGGAACGATATCTGTGCACGGCGGCTCATCGTCGAAGACGAAGAAGAAGAGCCAGACTTTTTCTGTTGTTCTGCCTGCTGTTGTTGCTGCTGCACACGGCGTGCTTTCGGCTGGGCCGATACAGTTAAAGGTAAAAAGGCAAAAAGATAAAAAGGTAAAAACCATCTTACCACACCTTTCACCTTACCTATTATACTATTCATCTCCATATCTTATACTGTTTTACTTTCTTACTTTTACTTCACAATCACCTCCATCGGGTTCTGAAGCGTACGCGTCAGACCGTCGGGGCCTACAACCGTCACACGGGAGATATAGAAACGGCGGTTACGCGTCAACTTACGGAAGTTCTCCTTCTGGCGGGCAGAGAACTGTGCACCGTCGGATGCCATTGGTACGGCATTACCCATATTGTCGAAGAACACCGTTTCAAAACTCTGCACACGGAAGGCAATATCAAGAATTCCATCATCGATGGCGGCTCCGATGGCATCGGCTGCCACCAACTGTCCCTTTGCCAATCCACCGCCCTTATAGCGAGTGGGATTGCCATGCTCATCCTTCATATTAATATAAGGTGTAGGATCGGGCAACTTACGTACACGGAATGAGAATTGTCCCATCTGCTGTGCACGCCCTGTATTGGTGGACATCACGGTAAAGGTGACATTCTGTCCTACTGTTGAGGGTCGGGCGATATACTTTCCTGGGCCTACGGGCTGTAACGTGCCGCCCGACATCGTTGCCGTAATCTTGTTCAGGGGAACGCCTGGCACACTGATGCTGACTGGGTTGTTATAGCCTGCATAGAGCACATTCATCAAATCGGCACTGACAGTAGCACTGGGATCGACAACCGTGTACTTCTGCGAGAAGTCACGACGGATGCGTTCACCATTACCATTTACCGTCTCCAAATAGCCTGCCAACGTAAAGTCGCCTGTAGCATTACAGATACGCTCATAGAGGTTGTCTTGGAGCGTCACCTTCTGGTTACCGATATAGATATCAGGTACCTGTGTCGTATCCACAGCAGCCATCACGATATGGGCCGAGAACTTATCACCCCGCACGATGGTCTGCGAGTTGGGAATCACAAAGGCCTCAAGGGCATTTACACGGATATCCTTCACGTCAATGTTCTGCACCAGTGTATGAAGCACATCGCCCTCAGCATAGCGCACATCACTCTGCAACTTCGAGAGCAGGGTCACGGCAGCAGCGGCAGGCATGGCCTCAAACATATACTCCTGCCAGTTCTTGCCCATCGCCTTGGCACTCTTGGGGACTTCCGTAGTTAAGGTGGAGATAATCAGATTCTTCTGCCGAGGGGTATTGACCATCTTCAACAGATTGGCCCGATAGGCATTGACGGCATCGAAGAGTTCCTTGCCTCGACCACGTGCAGGAGAGAGCATCACCTGACTGGCAGCCTCCAAGTCTTCCTTGTTGCGGATATTCCTCACATCGCCATCCTCACCATCGGCCTCCACCACAATGGCATGTTTCAACTCGTCAATCAGGTCATAAAGTTTGCCACTCATCTCCTTCACCTGTTGCGACTTGTCATACCACTGTTTGACTTTCTGCGGATTCTTCTTCATCTGCACGGCAAAGTCATCGTATATAGCCAGATTCTCCAAGGTCGCATTCGAGGTCGTGCGTTTCAGACTTTCCTCCACGATAGAGAAGCCGTTGAGCACCTCGTTAGAGACATTCAGCGCAAGCATTGCCATCAAGACGACATACATCAGATTGATCATCTTCTGGCGCGGAGAGACTGGTCTTTTCCTGATTGCCATAGTCCTATACGTTCATCTTTGCGGTCATCGCCTCAATCATGCGGGCATAGATCTTATTGAGTTCTGCAATCTGTTCGGCCATCTTACGGGTCTGTTCGTTGATTTCATCGATGGTACCTATCTGCGAACTGGCACTCTTCAACTGCATCTCATAGACCTTACAGATACCTGTGAGGGTACGGTTCAGGTTCTCCATCTCCTCAGAGTCACGGGCCAGACGCTCACTCTGTTCAGAGACCTTCGAGAGCATCTCGGTGAGGCGCTTCAACTCATCGACATAGTTGGCTGTGGCCTCTTCTAATTCGGGATTCACCTCAGGCAGCACAACTGGTGCACCACCTGCCATCATGGTCACTGATGAAGAGACGGCTGCGATGGCCTCAGTATCAATGCTGGTCTGACTAGGAGGAGTACCTGACTCACTTAGGCTTTCCGAGGAAGTGCCGGGAGTGCCAGCGATGGAGCCACCACCACCGATGATGATGGTACCGCCATTGCCGCCGATAACGGTAGCCTTAGTGCCCTCTTCTACTTCATCCTCGGCTGTCTTCACGTGGGTATCCAGTTCCATACCATCGGTCGTCTTGTCGAAGGGACGGTCGAAGGCTGAGATAAAGAACACGAACACCTCGGTACCCATACCCAAGAACAGGAAGAAGTTGGCTCCTGGCAGGTGGGTCAGTTTAAAGAGCGTACCTAAGATCACGATAGAGGCTCCCCAACTATAGGCATAGTTCAGGAAAGTCTGCCCCGG
>JAFWTK010000285.1 GCA_017518935.1 Prevotella sp. | reverse complement strand
TTGCCACCCTCCTCGAAGTTCGGCTTGATCTTATTGAGATAATTTCTTAAAAACTTCATAGTCTTATGCGTTTTCTTTTCGTAAAATGTTGAGACCTTCACGAACAATTCGTTGCAATTCGAGTTTAGAAGAATCGACGAACTCAGCCAAGGCAAAGTCCTCAGGACTCACCTCATAGATACCCAAAGCCTCCTGACGGTCAATATCGCCAGCGATGATAGCCTTAATCAGGTACTCACCATAGATATCCATCGGCAGCACCTTGTCGTACTCACCACTCATGATCATGTGGCGTTCCCCACCCTTCACACGGGCATCAAGCGCATACTGCTTCTTGCCACAGAGCCAGGAGAAATAACTGCGGTTCACGGAGAACTGCTTGAAACGCGGCAAGATCCAACCCAGCATCTCGTCGGCATCGTTACCCTCAGGGATAACCGTAATCTCAGAGGTGTGAGCCCCTAAGAAGCCATCCTTCGTGGTGGGTTTGCCTGTCAGCACATTGCCGTTGATGATACGCACACTCTTCGAAGCATCATAACTGTTGCTCAAAAGTGTGGAGAGTTCCTCACCCACCAGCATATCCACATAGGCAGGACTCGAAATCTCACTGCCACAGAGGGCAACGGTACGCTTCAGATCCACCTTACCGGTATTGAAGAGGCGTCCGATGAAGAGCACGACGGTAGGATCGCCGATGGTCCACACCACCTCACCCTTGTTCACCGGGTCGATGTTGTTCACCTGTATTCCTACATTACCAGCAGGGCATTTGCCGTCGAACACATTCACCTCGACATCCTTCATACCCTCCAATGCAGAGCCGACACCCACACCTAGATAGGTCTTCGCAATCTTCGAGAGGGCTGTGAGACCCGTCTGGAAGTCCTGTTCCTGACCCTTCACCTCGTACTCGAAATCAGCAGCCAGAGGCTTGTCGCGCAGGGCAGACACAAAAATCGCCTTAGGCTGTACACTCGGATTGGTAGAAACAGCGTAAGGCAACTGGTTGATGTAGCCAAAGAGACCTGCCTCCAACAATGCATTAATCACCTGCTCTCCTGTGAGGCTTCCTGTCTCGCGCTTGCCGAAGTCCTTGAACTCCTGCTGCGCGTCGGCATCCACCTTGATGCAGAGCACCTTTCTACGTTCACCACGCACCACCTCACGGACCGTTCCGCTCACTGGCGAGGCAAACTTGACTTCGGGATACTGTTTGTTGACAAACAGCGCATCCCCGGCCTTGACCTCATCGCCCTCCTTGACTACGACCTTCGGAGTGACACCCTCGAAATCGTCCGGCACCAGTGCAAACTTGCCGTTGGATTTCAGTTGGATCTTCTTCTCCTCAGCCTTGCCTTGAAGGTTGATGTCCAAGCCTTTCCGCAACTTAATTACATTTGCCATTTATAGTAATGTTTGATTGAATATTTGTCGAACGGATGCAAAATTACTAAAATTTATGGATATTCAGCGTTTTTCTAAAAGAAAAATGAAGAAATCACAAATATTTATCGTAATTTTGCGGAAAAATACGAGCGTTTTATCGAGTGAAGTTGCTGAAATATATCGTCAACATCGTTGTATGGAGTCTTCTGACCCTGTACGTATTGGTGTTGCTCTTCACACATATTCCAGCCTGTCAGTCCTATTTGGGAGAAAAGACCGCCCAACTCATCGGAAAGACGTTAGGCACCAAAGTTTCCATCGGACGAGTGGACTTGGGATTCCTCAACCGAATAATCATCGACGATATCCTAATCTATGACCAACAGCAGCAGATGATGCTGAGTGCGGCCCGCCTGTCGGCACGTGTTGACATTCTGCCGATCACACAGGGGAGAATATCCATCTCGTCGGCTCAACTCTTCAGTGCTCATACAAGAATCAACAAGAAAGACTCGCTCTCAAAACTCAACATCCAGTTTGTCCTCGACTCATTAGCCTCTAAGGATACCACCAGCCATACCCCACTCGACCTGCACATCAACTCCTTTATCCTCAGGAACTCGAGTGTCAAATACGACCAGATGGACGCTCCCCAAACTCCAGGGCTGTTCAATCCCCACCATCTGTTATTTAGTAAGATCAGTGCCTACATGACACTGAAGACACTGACTGACGACTCACTCGACATTAACATCCGACGCCTGGCACTGATGGAACAGACAGGGCTCGACATCAATAGATTCTCACTGAAGTTTCAGGCAGGTAGAACGAGAGCAAGTCTCAGGGATTTCCGATTGGAAATGCCATCAACACAGGTTCAGATAGACACTATCGACGCTACCTATCAGTTCAGTGGTGATACACTGAATATGGCGACCCTGAACTACCATGGATCCATTAACAACACCTATGTAACTCCCTCAGACCTAAAATGTTTCCATACACCATTGAAGAATTTCCAGAAGGCCATCCATCTGGAAACAGCCTTCTACGGAACGGGTGCAAAACTAACTATCCCGCAGGTGCATCTCTATACCGAAGCCAAGGATCTCAGTCTGTTGGCTAACGGTTGGGTAGACCACTCAACAGACCTGCCCTCTTGGGAGGCGAAGGTGGATGACCTGAGACTTTCGGAAAGTATCATCGACTTCCTCCAAAAGAACATTGGCGGTATACCGAAACAGATCAGACACATCGGCGATCTCTACCTGAACGGCACGATGGGTGGTTCATCGGATGGCGGCATCCAAGCCAAGACCAACCTCCTGACAGATATCGGACAGGTGATACTCAACCTCACGATGACTGGCGACAAGATATTTCAGGGAACCATCGATACCAAGAACATGAACCTCCGACAACTGCTTGACGACAAGCATTTCGGGAATCTGACAGCCAATATCAAACTGGATGGTCGCCTTACCCCCAAGCAGCCCACCGTCAATGCACAAGGCGTTATCACCGAATTTGCCTACAACGACTATCCGTTTAGTCATATAGGCATCAACGGATCCTATTCCACCAAAGGTATCTCCGGGTTCCTGAGTATCGAAGATCCGAACCTGACAGCCCAACTGGAAGGAACCGTTGACAACCTTACCGGAAGTAAAGGTACACACAAGATCGACCTTCACGGTACCATCAGTCATCTGAACCCTCAGAACCTAAAACTGACAGACCGATGGAAAAACGCCGTCTTTACCGCAAATATCGATGCAGACTTTACCGCCAAGACCCTGAATGATGCCCAAGGCACCTTGCAGATCAGCAACTTCTCGATGACCAGTGAAGACAACGCCTATCATCTCGATAACCTCCTCGTCACATCTGGCTTCAGAGACCAGTTGCACTATGTCACCCTCGACAGTGATTTCGCGAAGGCAGAACTCAGAGGCGACTTTGAATACAGTACACTGGCGCAGAGTCTTACCAACTTCATCGGTTCCGCCTTGCCTACCCTGCCGGGACTCCCTCCCATCTCCCAGAAGGCCAACAACAACTTCGCACTCCGCCTGCAAGTCAACAAGTCCGACTGGTTACAAAAACTTTTAGGTATTGACCTGCATTTCAGTCAGCCCTTTACCCTGAATGCACGCATCAACGCCCCCAGTCACACTGTGAATCTGGAAAGTCAGATACCTGACCTCACCTATAATGGTGCCAAATATACGGACGGTACACTGTTGATCGCTGCCCCGACAGACACCATCAGAGGCTATCTCGCCATCAACAAGATCATGGATGATGGACAGACACTTAACATCGGCCTCAGGGCTGATGCCGCCAACAACCTCCTGACTACAGCCATCACTTGGAACAACGGATACGATCAGGGAAAGTTCAGCGGTAACCTGAACCTCACGACGAATTTCTACCGCAACTTACAGGATCAGTCGGAAGCCCATATCCGTATACAACCCTCGCACATCATCCTCAACGACTCAACCTGGAATGTGGAGCCCTCTGACATCTACTATTCTACCGACAATCTGATAGTAAACCACTTTACGGTACACAATGGACAACAGCATATCATTGTGGATGGCAAGGCAACTCCACACAGCACGGATTCACTAAGCATCGACCTCAATGAGGTGGAGGTGGCGTATATCCTCAATCTTGTCAATTTCCACGCTGTGGAGTTCAGCGGTGAAGCCTCCGGTACTGCCACCGTCAAGGCACCCTTCGGTAGTTTTATGGCGAATGCCAATCTGACGGTAGATAATTTCAAATTCGAGAAGGGGCGCATGGGTGTGCTCTATGCCAAGGCCATCTGGAACAAAGAACGGGAACAGATCGATATCGATGCCATCGCTGACGACGGGCCCGATGCACAGACCATTATTAAGGGCTATGTGTCGCCCACCCACAACACCATTGATCTCGGCATCACTGCACAAGGTACCCATCTCGACTTCATGCACAACTTCACAAACACCTTTCTGTCGACGATTACGGGACACGCCAATGGTGCAGTACGACTGGCGGGTGCACTCGACGACATCAACCTTACCGGACAACTTGTCATCGACGAGGGTAAGGCCAGTGTGACAGCACTCAACACCACCTACACCCTCCGCAACGACACCGTCATCCTCATCCCCGACGAGATAGAACTCCACCAGATGCCTGTCTACGACCAATACGGCAATCAGGCCATCCTCAGTGGAGGTATCCATCATAAGAGTCTGACCAGACTGACCTTCGACCTGTTTGTAGAGACAGACAACCTGCTGGCTTACGACTTCAAGGACTTCGGCGAGTCGACCTTCTACGGCACCGTCTTTGCCTCTGGCGACGTCGCCATCAAGGGGCGTCCCGGTGAGGTGACCATCGACTGCAACGTGACTCCGCAGAAGAACTCCGTCTTTGTCTATAACGCCTCCTCGCCCGATGCCATCTCCAACCAGGAATTTATCGAATGGGGCTCTATCACCAAGAATGCAGGATTACGTCAGCAACCCGGCAGTTCCAACACACCTGATGTCATCGACATCCCTTCTGATATCTTTATCAATTTCCTCATCAACTGCACACCGGAGGCTACCCTGCGCCTGCTGATGGATGCGAATACCAACGACTATATCACCCTGAACGGCAACGGCACCATCCGTGCCACGTTCCACAACAAAGGTACCTTCAATATGTTCGGCACCTACACCGTGGATCACGGCACCTACGGCATCACCATCCAGAACATCATCAAGAAGAACTTCACCTTTAATCCCGGTGGCACCATCATCTTCGGCGGCGATCCCTATAATGCTGCCCTCAATCTACAGGCGGTCTATACAGTCAACGGTGTCTCACTGTCCGACCTGAATATCGGCAACTCGTTTGCCTCCAACACCATCCGTGTGAACTGTCTGATGAATATCGGCGGACAGCCCAGGGAGCCCCAGGTGGACTTCGACTTGGAGATGCCTACCGTCAATGCAGACGAACAGCAGATGGTGCGCTCCATCATTAACGGACAACAGGAGATGAACCAGCAGGTGCTCTATCTGCTCGGTATCGGACGCTTCTACAACCAGGGACAGAACAATGCCGATACCAGACAAACCGACCAGACGACACTCGCCATGCAGAGTTTCCTCTCCGGCACCCTCTCCACACAGATCAACAGTCTGTTGAGTACGGTTATCAAAAATGAAAACTGGAACTTCGGGGCCAACATCTCCACAGGAAATGAAGGCTGGCACAATGCAGAATACGAAGGACTCATCAGCGGACGAATGCTCAACAACCGGTTGCTGTTGAACGGACAGTTCGGTTATCGCGACAATGCCGCAAGGGCCACCCCTTCGTTTATCGGTGATTTCGACATCCAGTACCTGCTCTATCCTAACGGCAACCTGGCTTTGAAGGTCTACAACCAGACCAACGACCGCTATTTCACCAAGTCGTCGCTGAATACACAGGGCATCGGTCTGATTATGAAGAAAGACTTCAACGGCCTGCAAGACCTATTCTCAACCAAGAAGAAGAAAAAGAAATAAAAACTATCTAAGTTTCAGTCCGTCGCCGACACGGATGTTATAGTCAGGACTCAACTTGTTCATCTTATACAGGTTCTTCAAGCGGATGCCATACTTCTGGGCAATCGAGTACATTGACTCGCCCTGACGTACATAGTGCAGACGACCCTTGTAGTCCTTGGGTGCCTTCGTCTGCTTCTTCTTCAACCAGATAATCTCACCTTCCGTCAACGGGTCACGCTTGTCGCGCTCATTGTACTTGGCAATCTTCCGGTAACTGATTCCCACCTCGTCGCCGATCGACTTGAAGGAATCTCCCTTGCGGGCAATCAGGTAATAGTTCTTATTGAATATCTTGATGGGATGCAGTGCAGTACCGTTGACAGTATGATCCTTCGCGTGCTGGGCCATAAACTTGTCGTAGTCCTTGGCCTTATCGTATTCGTAGAGTTTATACAGTTGGATAATCTCAATCAGTTTCTCCGCATACTGTGGGTTGGTGGCATAGCCGGCAGCCTTCAAACCCTTCGCCCACCCCTTGTAGTCGGTAGTCTTCAACTGGAAGAGCGAGGCATAACGCCGACTACTGGACAGGAATTTCGAATGATCTTCATACGACTCGTAGGCCGACGTGTAGGCACGGAAGCACTCATTGTCGGCATCATCGTCGTGATAGATCTTCCGACCCTCCCAACCATTGCACTTGATACCGAAGTGGTTGTTGCCTTTCACAGCCAGACGACTCTTCCCCGCCCCACTCTCGAAAAGTCCTTGCGCCAACGTAATCGAGGCTGGAATCTTATAACGCTGCATCTGCTCGATAGCAATATCCTTATATTGGTCGATATACTGCTGGTACTGCTGGTTCCACCGCACTTGGGCAGAAACAGTGAATAGTGAACAGTGAACAGTGAATAATATAACGAGATATTTCTTCATCTTCTTTACGATTTTGGTGCAAAAATACAAAATAATCTGTGATAATCTGTGTAATCTGTGGCTTTTTTCGTATCTTTGCGGCAAATTATTATCAAATCTATGCAAGAACTTGAACTAAAAACGACTATCCACGTCTGTCAGCCAGAAGAACTGACACCTGAGGAGCAGCAATTGCTGCAATCGGCTATCGAAGCCACAGAACGCAGTTACACCCCGTATTCACACTTCCGTGTAGGAGCCGCCGTCAAACTTGACAACGGCAAAGAGATTACCGGCAGCAATCAGGAGAACGCCGCCTACCCCTCAGGTCTCTGCGCCGAGCGCACCGCCCTCTTTTATGCTGGGGCACGTTATCCCGAAGCGTCTGTCCTCATGCTGGCCATTGCCGCACGAGGCACCAACGGCGAACTGACGGAAGAGCCCACAGGGCCCTGCGGCGGTTGCCGCCAAGTCATTCTCGAAAGCGAGACGCGTGCGGGTCATCCCATCCGTATCCTGCTCTACGGGAGAAAATATGTCTATGTGATTGACGGCATCCGATCCCTGATGCCGCTGTCGTTCAGTGAATTCTAAGCCACGTTTTTACCGATAGCAGCCTAAGCCGTGAGCAGTAGACAGGCTGTCAAGGTGGAAGTCATAGATGAGATTCTCCTCGTCGATGACCTTAAAGTGCTGTTTGCCCTGGATGGAGTCCTTCGGCGTCTCCCATCGCACATTCACGAAGCGCACGCTGTCTGCGGTGTCCACTTTCGGCGTACGGAGCAGTGAATTCACAAACTGGTATTCGAAGGCGGCCGTCGTGTCCCTCACACCCCCCATCAACACATCACTCTCATAGCCCGTCAGGATGATGCCGTCACAGCGGAGTTTAAGTAGCGGGATGTCGCTGTCGCCCTCGTAGTTCACGAAGCGAAGGGCTGCGCCGCGCTCTGCCGAGAAGGGATAGAACTGTGCCATCGTGCAGTAGTTGATGTCAGCGATGCCGCCGACAATTAGCACGCAGTCATCGAGCGTATTCGTAAACTGGCAGTTCGCGATATAGACATTCGAGTTGACGGTCTTCAACCCGTAGCCCTCGGCATTATGGATGATGCAGTTGCCCATGCCTAGGCGTATATTATCCGTATCGAGGGTGGCAGAGTCGAGCACCAGGGCATTCTCCGCATTGCGTATCTCTGTATTGCTCAGGCGAGCTGTCATTGATGACTCGTAGAGGTGAATGCCTTTCCACTGGCCCGACACGCGGTCGTAGGGCAGATAGTCGAACATACGATCCAGACGGTCGCCTCGCAGTACGCAATTCTCGATGATCAGGTCGCCGTAGCAGTTGATGCCCGCCCCGTCATGGAAGTAGAACGTGGTGTTGCGCAGGTTCAGGCGGGTGCCCTCAGGCACGGTAATGCCCCCATATATAATAATAGGTGTAGCCGACTCGATGGTCTGTTCGCCCTGTACCACAATATCGTACATTTTCTGGGCATCCCACGACCAGACTCTGATATTCACTTTCTGCTCCGTGCCGCTCTCTAGTGTAAAGATCAGGTTGTCCTCAATCAGTTTCGGTTCTTGCTGCGCGGTCTCTGCCGAGGTCAGTTCTACGAACACTAGGATGCTATCGCCTCGACGCACCTCAAGATTGCTCACCTGCGAACCGACTGCATTATCGAGATAGGAGCCGTCGACGTTCACGCGGAAGCCCGTCTGGTTCTTCTTAGCGAGCCTGACACTCTGCAGGCGGATGCCATCATCGTTGTTGTTGTATACCCAGAAAGTATAGGTGGCTGATGGCGTCTTGCTGAACACGGTATCCATTTTCAGCGTGTCAGTCGAAAATGTTAGGCGCAGGCCACCCGCCGACGAGAAGTTATCATCGTCAGAACAAGCCACAAACAGTGCCACTATCGTGAGGAAATAAAAAATCCGTTTCATCTTATCGATAAAACGGACTTTCTGCGGATTTATTGCCTTTTACTTCCCGAAATAGCGTTTCAGTAGTCCGGCGAAGCCTGCACCGTGACGGGCTTCATCCTTGGCCATCTCATGCACCGTGTCGTGGATGGCATCGAAACCGGCAGCCTTGGCGTTCTTGGCGATGCGGAACTTATCCTCGCAGGCACCGGCCTCAGCAGCAGCGCGTTTCTCCAAGTTGGTCTTCGTATCCCAGACGCACTCACCGAGCAGTTCGGCGAAGCGAGAAGCGTGGTCAGCCTCCTCGAAGGCGTAACGCTTAAAGGCCTCAGCGATCTCAGGATAGCCCTCGCGGTCGGCCTGACGAGCCATAGCCAAATACATACCCACCTCACCACACTCACCGTTGAAGTGGTTGCGCAGGTCTTGAATCATCTCTTCTGAGACACCCTCGGGCTTGCCGTCACCAATCTTGTGAACGGTAGCATAGGTCATATCGGCATCGTCCTTCAGTTCGGAGAACTTTGAGGCGGGAGCCTTACAGATGGGGCACTTCTCGGGAGCAGCATCGCCTTCGTAGATATATCCACAAACGGCGCAGATAAACTTTTTCTTCATAATCGTACTTGTTTAGTTATTAATGAAATGATGTTTCGGCCACAAATATACGAATAAGGCCGCAAACCACCAAATATTTCGCGGATTATTTTCGAAAGTTAAGAATTTCTTCGTATCTTTGCACAAAAATAAAGGCAATCATGATAATGAAACCAACAAAAATCTTTATCCTATCTGCTGGACTGGCAGTGATGCTTGGCGCCTGCGGGCAGCGAGGTGCCCAGGCTGGGAGTGCAGAAGTGAATGACAGCACAGCGACGGCAGCGAACGGGGACTCCATCGAAAACGCCAACATGAATATCGTCACCGTCGAAACCGTCAAATACGAGAAGAGTGACTCCACCGCTGAGGTATCCATTTTGGTACAATGGCCTATGGAGGGCAACAAGGCTCTTGTGGACAGCCTGCGCCACCATATCGCCGACCTGCTTGAAGGCGAGATTGACGGTCCCAAGGCGATTGAGACCTACGGCGAGTCGCTGTTCGAGAGTCTCTCCGAGGACTGGCACAGCGTCTACGACGAGATGGAACCCGAAGCCCGCATGGGAGCCTTCTCGAAGACCCACGACATCACCGTACTGGCCGAGACAGACCGCTACATCACCTATTATTACCAAACTTATATGTATGGCGGTGGCGCACACGGCTATACCACCGAGGTGGGCTTCACCTTCCGCAAGAGCGACGGCAGGCAGATCCCCCTGCTCACCGATACCGAGTCGCCACAACTCGCCTCACTCATCAAAGAAGGTGTCAGAGGCTTCTTCTCCGGTAATGCGGAGAAGCCCTATAACGATGAAGAACTGCTGGAATTTCTTTTCGCCGAGGAAGTCAGTGCTCTCAACCACATCCCCCTGCCTGCCAATCCGCCCTACCTCACGAAGACGGGCCTCGTGATGCTCTATACGCAATATGAGATTGGACCCTACTCCTCTGGCATCATCACCTTCGAGATTCCCTTCGACAAAATCCGCCCCTTCCTGACCCCCGAGGCCAAGGCACTGATAGAATAGCATCAAAGCGGACTGGCACACATGATCGTCATTCCACCTTGACCATCTGGAATGTGGCAGTGTAGGTTGTGCCGTCAGGGTTCTTGCGCAGGGCTGACCATTTCATCACACCGTCCTCGATGCTTTCGATTTCCCACCACTCGCGGTTCTCTTCTTTGCCCTCACCGTTGTTCTTCCAACGGGTACAGAGCAAGGTACCGTCAACGAAATAGTTTGAATAGGCGTCGTTGCTCAACTGCCACTCGTCGTCCACCTTATAGTAGTAGTGGAAGGTGCCGTCTGGCAGATACTCCCAACGGTGGTTCTCACCGTCGTCAAACTCAGAGCCTTCGCTACCAGTGCTACGGCCTTCCCATAGACCCAGGATAGCATCTTCATAGTCGTTCGTTATGCGCACCCATCGTTCGGAGCCATAGGTCTCATGGTAAGCCTCTTCGCCATCTATAAGGATCGTCCATTCGGAACTCAGTACCATATCCTTATCTGTAATGGAGGAAACGGTAACATTCAGCAAATGTGAGATGTCGTCATCTTCTTTTGCACTGATGTCCATTGTGTTTCCATTGATCTTGATGTCGGCTTCTACCTCTTCGTTCCACATCGGGCTATACACATCGGAAATGCTACCGTACGCTTTCGTAGGCGATACGATGGTCACAACAGCCTTCAAGTTAGTTGGACACGCTTCGCCATTCAGATCGGCCACCATCCACTTGCCGACAATCTTTTCAGCAAGATTCATGTCGGGCTGTACGGGATTGTCCTCGTTGTTTGTGCACGCTGAGAAAACATTTGCGCCGCAAATCAGGATGGCGGCGAGCATCCAATTCATCATCTTTTTCATAATTGTTTTGTTTTAGAAGTAAAATCTGCTGCAAAGATAATAAAAAAACACAATACCATACAAATTATTTTGGCAATAAAATGACAGAAAGATAAACTTGAAAGGACACAGGGTTTTGCTGGTGAGCCCATTTTACCCGCACAATTCCATATAGAGGGGTTACTTCACGGCGGCGATGAGTTCGTCGGGGGCGACGAGAGTCTGTTCGCCGGTCTGCATGTTTTTGAGCGTCAGTTTGCCGTCTGCCATCTCGTTCTCGCCGGCAAGGGCCACGAAGGGAATCTGCTTGGCATTGGCGTACGACATCTGTTTCTTCATCTTAGCGGCATCGGGGAATATCTCTGTGCGAATGCCGGCAGCACGGGCCTGCGCCACAAAGGGCAGACAGTAGGCCGTCTCGCGCTCGCCGAAGTTGATGAACAGCAGTTGCGTGCCATTGACGGCATCCTTCGGATAGGCATCAAGAGCATTGAGCACATCGAAGATGCGGTCGATGCCGAACGAGATGCCGACGCCAGAGATGCCAGGCATGCCGAAGATGCCGGTGAGGTTGTCGTAGCGTCCGCCGCCGAGGATGGAGCCCATCGGCACATCGAGGGCCTTGACCTCGAAGATGGCACCGGTGTAGTAGTTCAAGCCACGTGCCAGCGTCAGATCGAGTTGAATCTCATTTTTCAGACCCGCCGTCTTCAAAGCCCCGAGGATATATCGTAACTCCTCCACCCCACGCATGCCGGTCTCGCTGGCGGCGAGCACCTGAGCGATGGTCTCAAGTTTCTCGTCGTTGGTGCCTTCGAGGGTGATGATGGGTTGCAGTTTGGCAATCTGCTCCTCAGTCAGTCCATCCTCACGCAGTTCGGCGTTCACATTGTCGAGCCCGATCTTGTCGAGTTTGTCGATGGCGACGGTGATATCGACGATCTTGTCGGCGGCACCGATGACCTCAGCGATGCCGGAGAGAATCTTACGGTTATTGATCTTAATCTGTACGCGCACACCAAAGCGGGTGAAGACGGTATCGACAATCTGCATCAGTTCCACCTCGTTGAGCAGCGAGTCAGAGCCCACGATGTCGCCGTCGAACTGCCAGAACTCACGGTAACGCCCCTTCTGCGGACGATCGGCACGCCACACAGGCTGCATCTGATAGCGCTTGAAGGGCAGTTGCAGTTCCTCACGGTGCATCACCACATAGCGGGCGAATGGCACGGTAAGGTCGTAACGGAGACCTTTCTCACAGAGTTGGGCTGCCAGGTGCAGGCTGTTGCGCTCGCGCAGTTCGTCGTCCGTGACTTTGCTCAGGAAGTCACCGCTGTTGAGCACCTTGAAGAGCAGTTTGTCGCCCTCCTCGCCATACTTACCCATCAGCGTGCCGAGGGTTTCCATCGCAGGAGTCTCAATCTGCTGGAAGCCATAGAGTTGGTATACCTGCTTGATGGTATCGAAGATATAGTTGCGCTTGGCCATCTCCTGTGGGCCAAAGTCGCGCGTTCCTTTGGGAATACTTGGTTTCTGTGCCATTACTTTCTCACGATGGTTTGTGCCCTATCTGGGCCGATGGAAATAATCTTGATCGGGGTTTCCAACTGGGCTTCGAGGAAGGCGATGTAATCCTTGAAGGCTTTCGGAAACTGATCCTCGTTGGTGAATTTGGTCATATCGGTCTTCCAACCAGGAAGTTCCTCATAGACGGGTTCGATGCCCTCCTCGATGTTGTAAGGGAAGTCGCGTGTCTCGACGCCGTTCACCTTATAGGCCGTGCAGGCCTTGATGGTGTCGAAACCGTCGAGCACATCACTCTTCATCATAATGAGTTGCGTCACGCCGTTCACCATAATAGAATAGCGCAGGGCCACCAGGTCGATCCAGCCGCAACGGCGCTCACGACCAGTCACGGCACCGTACTCGTGGCCGAGGTCACGAATCAGTTTGCCAGTCTCATCAAAGAGTTCCGTGGGGAACGGGCCTGCCCCGACACGAGTGCAGTAGGCCTTCATGATACCATAGACCTCGCCGATCTTATTGGGGCCGATGCCGAGACCTGTGCAGGCACCGGCGCAGATGGTATTGGATGAAGTGACAAAGGGATAACTACCAAAGTCGACATCGAGCATCGTGCCCTGGGCACCCTCGCAGAGAATCGACTTACCGCTTTTCAGGATGTTGTTGATCTCATGCTCGGAGTCGACAATCGAGAACTGGCGCAGATACTCGACACCCTCCAGCCATTTCTTCTCCACCTCAGTGATATCGTAGTCGAAGTTCAGGGATTTCAGGATGGCCTCATGACGAGCCTTGGCCTTGGCATACATCTCGGGGAAGTTTTCGAGGATGTCACCCACACGCAGACCATTGCGACTCACCTTGTCAGTATAGGTGGGGCCAATGCCCTTGCCGGTAGTGCCTACTTTGTTCTTGCCCTTCTGAGCCTCGTAGGCGGCATCGAGCACACGGTGCGTCGGCATAATCAGATGCGCCTTCTTCGAGATGTGCAGACGGGAGTGCAGGTCGTGACCGCTGGCTTCGAGAGCCTTCGCCTCGTCCATGAACAAATCGGGAGCGAGTACCACACCATTGCCAATGATATTCACCTTACCACCCTGGAAGATACCGGAGGGAATAGAGCGGAGCACATACTTCTCGCCCTCGAACTCCAATGTGTGACCGGCATTGGGTCCACCCTGGAAACGGGCAATCACATCATACTTGGGGGTCAGTACATCGACCACCTTTCCTTTTCCTTCATCGCCCCACTGCAAACCGAGCAGGACATCTACTTTACCTGTGTTCATATCTTATTTGTTGTTTGTTTTTTCTTCAATTCCTTGTTCCGCAGACGCGTCAGTTTGGCCTGACAAGTGCTGCAAATGCCGTAGATGTAGAGTGTAAAGCCATCCTTGTGGAACCGTTTCAGATGGGTGGCGTCGATGGCATTGGAGATCAGGTCGGACTTCACCTCCGTCACCTTACCGCACACCGTGCATATCTGATGGCAGTGGCTCGTATTGTCGTAGCACGCCTCATAGACCGTAGACCCCTGGAAGCGGTGACGGATAACGAGGCGTAGTTGCATGAAGAGATTGAGTGTGTTGTAGAGCGTGGCGCGACTGACGGGGAAATTGTAGTCACGGATCAACTTATCGCTCAGGTCTTCAAGCGTAAAATGCCCATGGATATTATAGATGGCCTTGAGAATGGTATAGCGCTCAGGAGTCTTGCGATGATTGTTCATCTCAAGGTAAGTGTCGAGAATCCGGAGCACGTTTTTCCACACATCAATCTTTATCATACCATCTGCGTTTCAAAAAAAACCGCACAAAGGTACAACATTTCAGGGAGAAAAGCGCAAGATAATTTATAAAAATTCTAAATTGGCACGTTTTAACGCACTTTTGGCAATGCGCTCGTAGACGAGGCCAAGTTCTGCAAAGCGCTGTACGGCGGACATGGCTGCCTTACGCACCATCAGACTGTCACCTTGCAGAGCCACGATAGCCTGATCAATAAATTCGTTGATGCCACGCTCGTTGGGTTCCTGCTTGTTCATAAACAGACGGGAGAGAATATGGAAGCCGCAGAGTTGGTAAAGAGGTTTTTCTGACGCCATCCATGTGTAGGCTTTCTCCGGGGCGTAAGGCAGGTACTGGAACAGGTTGAAGGCGGCCTGCTCGGCAACCTCCTGCGTGGTGATCTGTTCCATCCAGATGTCGATGACCTCGGGGAGCACCTCATTAGGGGGCATCATCATCGTGGCGAGGATCTTACACTCCCGGACATTCTCCTTGAACAAGGCGATGGCAAGGTCGTAGTTAGGGCCGAGTTCGTCGGCCTTGGCACGGAGGCGCGGCAGGGTAGCACCCCAGTTGAGTCTGTAGTCGACACCCTTGTCACGCATCGACTTCGCCACCGCCCCGTCCATCATCTGACGGAACGACTGCTTGATCTCCTTCATCATCTGACCTATATCCTGTTTCCCTGTTTCCATTGTCTACGTTCCGTCAAATAAGTGTGCCGTATTCCTGACTATAGCGTAGCATCTGGTGGGCATAACTCTCACCGTAATATGCCTGTATATCGCAGATGTCACCAGCCTTGTCGTAAACCGGCAACAACTGGGGATTAATGAAACCTTTATAAGGAGCGAGATTCAGGCGTTTGTAGCGTTCCAGCACTTCGGCATGGAGTTCGGGATCCACTTTCACGGCATAACGCTCCACAAGGGTTCGGGCTGCCTCGAAATCACCTTCACTCTTGATACGCTGCACCTCTGCCAACAATCGTGCTATTAACTGGCGCAGACGGGGATAATCCGTCACTTCCAAATAGGTTTTCCCATTGCGTTTTACCAGTCGGAGGACATCACCGTTCTCATAGCACCAATGGGCGATGAGGGCACGGTTGCGCATGTGGGCCTCTTCTATCTGACGGCCTGGGGTGATACGGATGAGTTGTGTCATCAGACCGTTCATCATATAGGTATAATACTGCGACTTATAAGCCTCCAAATCGGGCGTCAGACCGAGTTCAACCAATTTCTCATCAGCGATATAATAGAGGCCGAAGAGATTAGCCCTCGCCTCCTCTATCGTATTGCCGTATGCCTTCAAGGCATCCGGATCCACGCCAGGCAACAACTGTCCACTGCCGTGCCCGAGACATTCGTGGAGGTCTGTATGCAGGTCGTCGCACACGTCGCCGTATTTCTCGATGAGGGTCAGCGTGTCCTTGTCGATGACAAACTCTTCCTTGAAACCATTGCCATGAGCCGCCTTGTTGTAGGCATCGGTGATATTGCTGATGGTGATGCTCTTGCTGCCGTACTGTGCCCTGATCCATTCGGCATTGGGCAGGTTGATGCCGATAGCCGTCGAGGGATATTCCTCGCCACCGAGCATGGCGGCACAGATGACATTGGCTGAGACGCCCTTGACCACCGACTTACGAAAACGGGCATCGACAGGCGAATGATCCTCAAACCACTGGGCGTTCTTACTGATAGTCTGGGTTCGGTGGGTGGCCTCCTCGTCAATATACTCAACGAGTCCTTCCCACGAGCCTTTCAACCCCAGCGGATCGCCATAGACCTCGATGAATCCGTTGATGAAATCAATGGCTGCATCGTGCTCTCCTACCCATTCAATGCAATATTCATTGAACACATCCAAATCACCTGACTGGTAATACTTTATAAGCAGGGATATGATGCGCTTCTGACGGTCATTTTCTGCGACATCCAATGCTTTCTCCAGCCAATAGACGATATGCCGGATGGCATTGGCATACAGGCCTTCAGAAGACCACACATGCTCTTTTACAACCCCATCCTCCTTCACCAAAGTAGTGTTCAGACCATACGACTGCGGGGCCTCATTCCCGGCATTCTCCTGCTTCATCCGGGCATAGAATGCCTCTGCTTCTGCTTGCGTCACACCCTCGTAGAAATGACAGGCCGATGTCGTCACCAGATCCTCGCCGTCGGCCTTGTTGACACGTTTGGGAAGGACGCTCTCATCAAAGATAACCGGAAACAACTCATCACAGAACTGCTGTAAGGTCTCACCCTCCCGCAATGGCAGGCGGCACACATCCACCTGACGAAGCACACGTGCAAGATATTCACTGCTGAATCCTGGCTCAAATTTCTCACATCCATAGTGATGGTAGATGCCATTCGAGAACCGGACACGTTTCAGATAGACCTCCAACGCCTTGAACTCATCCGTGCCATGATCCACAGAGAGGTCAGTATAGACCACTTCCAGCATCTTGCGGATGCGAAGATTGTATTTCCCGTATTGGTCGAAGGTGATATCCCTGCCAAAAAGAGTCGCTTGGGCAAGATAATAGACTAATATCTTCTGCCGAAGCGACAATCTCTCAAATCCGTTCAATCGATAGCGGAGCAGTTGCAGGTCAGCAAACCGCTCGCTCTGATAATTGAAATCCACAAAGCCCTCCTCCTTAATCCTTTTTACGCTTGCCTGACTTTTCCTTTTTCAAGGAGGGATGCTGAAGAAGATGCTTCAAACGGTATTCACGGGGCGTGATACCCATAATCTTGTAGAACGACGCATAGAACGACTGGCGGTTGGCAAAACCGACCATATCGCTCACCTCCTCCATCCGGAGATCCTGATAGCGCTTGTCTACAAGAATAGACATAGCCTCGTCAATACGATACTTGTTGACAAACGAAGTGTAGTTCATGTGAAAACGAACATTTACCACAGCAGAGATATAACGTGTGTTCGTACCGAGATCCTCAGCCAGTCGCTTGGCTGAATAATCCTTGTCACGATACTTCTTCTGCATGACGATGATGTTCATAATTTTCTCCTGCATCTCGTCCATCAACCGAGGACTCACCAAACTGCGATAGGCGGCCTCTTTTCCTTTTTCTCTGTGATATTATACTTACTCATATATAACGAGAGGGTTGATTAGTAAATTTTCTGCAAATATAGAAATAAATTCGATACAGCGTACTTTTTTTTAGGTAATTTTGCAAAAAAAAATGATTTTACACCCCAAATTACATTTCGTTGACAAAAAAAGTCGTTCCATCATACAATCATAAACGAAAGTCCACTGCATCGCCAACGGGTCAATCTGGGTCAAAAGAGCCCGAAAAAATTGATAAAAAGATAAAAAAACGAGTAAAATGTGTCACTTTTTGCAAAAAACAAGACCAAAAGACTCGGAAATCCCCGTTTTTTTCGTATCTTTGCAGAGTAAAATCAGTAAAGATGGCAAAGAAAAAGATTCTTTTTATCAATCAGGAAATCGCTCCTTACGTACCAGACACCCACATGTCGCTCATGGGAAGAGACATCCCGCAGGCCATTCAGGAGAAGGGTTATGAAATCCGTATCTTCATGCCGGAATGGGGAAACATCAATGAGCGCAGGGGCCAACTCCACGAAGTACAGCGTCTTTCGGGAATGAACCTTATCATTGACGATACAGACCACCCACTGATTATTAAGGTGGCCTCGATACAGTCGGCTAAGATACAGGTCTATTTCATCGACAACGACGATTATTTCAACAAGCGACTGATGGAGAAAGACGATCAGGGAGAAGAATATCCTGACAATGGTGAGAGAGCCGTCTTCTTTGCACGTGGCGTCTTGGAGACCGTCAAGAAACTGCGCTGGGTGCCTGACATCATACACTGTCAGGGATGGATGAGCGCCGTCGTACCTCTCTACATCAAGACCGCCTATCACGACGAGCCTTCGTTTACCAATACCAAAGTGATCACCTCGCTCTATGGCAATAGTCTGACGAAGGGTTTGGCCGACAACTTCAAGCGTTGCGTGGAGTTCCGTGAGGCCACAGCCGACCTGTTGAAGCCCTATAATGACATTTTCGACTTTAACGAACTCGGTAAACTGGCCATCGATTATAGCGATGGTATCATTCAGGCAGACCCAGCCATGAACAAAGACCTGTTGGGCTATGCCACCAAAAAGGAAACACCTATTCTGAAATTCAAAAAAGATAATTTTGCGGATGCCATCGAGGACTTCTACAACCAGGTTGCCCCTGATGACACGACTGACGAAGAGGAAGATTAAAAAGAAACAGAAACACAACAATGAAATTCAAATCCATAACAGCGATTGCACTTTGCGCAATGGCGTTGATCTCTTGCGATGAAGATACAGCAAACATCGGGAACTCTCTGACAAGCGAGAATGACAGATTGGTTGTTACAACTAAAAGTTTCGATGTTTTGACACAATCCATAGCCGTTGACTCCGTCTTTACCCGTGAGCGACAAGGCTATTTTGGGAAAGTGAAGGATCCCGAAACAAACGCCTACGTGAAAAGTGAGTTCACCACCCAGTTTAATATGCTGGAGAACGCGACCTCCTACTTGCCAAAGCGTGAGGATATGCCAAAAGACGAAAAAGGCAATGTCATAGCCGACTCATGCATCGTCAAGATACTCTTCGACATCCGTAATAGTTATGGTGACACGCTGGCTCCCATGAAACTGAGAGTGTCTGAGTTGGATAAGCCCATCAACAACGAGTTGATGCACTATACTAACTTCGACCCGAAGGGAAGAGGATATATCCGCCAAGGAGGTCTGCAATACGATAAAGTATTCTCTATGAGAGACCTGGCTGTCAGTGACAGTGTCAGGAACCTGAGAGAGACAAATCTGCATCGTAACACCGCCACAACAAGTGACAACAGTTATTATGACATGCTGAACATCTCGTTTGATAAGCCTTACACCGATAAGGACGGCGTGACATATAACAACTATGGTACGTATATCCTGAACAAATTCTATGAGCGTCCAGAATATTTCAAGAACTCATACAGTTTTGTCAATCACATCTTTCCAGGCCTACATTTCGAGACAGTTGACGGTACGGGAGTGATGACAAGGATTATGGAGATGGACATGTTCATATTCTTCAAGAACAAGTTCGAGGACGAGGAATTCGATGATTTCTTTCTGATGACCTCTACTGAGGAAGTGGTTCAGACTACCAAGGTGACAAACGACAAAGAAGCCATCAACCGTCTGGTGGCAGACAATAGTTGTACCTATCTGAAGACACCTGCCGGCATCTTCACGGAAGTGACCCTCCCCGTCGACGAGATCAGCACGAGCCACCCAACGGACTCCTTACTCTCAGTAAAGATCGCCTTCCAGCGTCTGAACAACCAGACTGTAACAACTCCACTGACCTTCAGTGTACCTGATAAACTGATGCTGATAGAGAAAGACAGTCTGGATTCATTCTTTAAGAGTAAGAAACTCTTCAATAATCTGTTCGCCTATCAGGTGACGTTGGATAAGAATGCTTATACCTTCAACAACATCTCCAACCTCATTACTCGGATGCACAAGGCAAAGGAAAGTGGTCTGAAGAGCGACCCCAACTGGGTAGCCAAGCATCCCAACTGGAATAAGGCACTACTTGTACCAGTGGAGATCATCAGCATCAAATCGTCTTCATCCACCATTTATGGTACCTCGACCTCTGAGACGCCGATTGCAACAGAAAACAAACTTGGCCTAACAAGTACAAGGCTGGTTAAGGGTACTATCGACCAACCAATTAAGATCGAAGTGATCTACGGCAAATTCAAGGATTAATGGCCGACGGATATCTGGAAAAGCATCACTAGGACTATGAGGCCCGCAAGGCCGCATGGTTACGAAAGAAGAAACATCTGCCTAAGACTGGCAAGAGAGAAATAGAGCGCCCCGACGATGAGTCGCTCTAATTTATCCTATGATATTGAACTTCGCAAATTTCAGCAGGAGTTGTTTCGTGCCTGTATTGCGGAACTCCACGGTGGCCTTGGTGTTCTCACCCGTCCCCTCAATTTTGATCACTTTACC
>JAFWTK010000284.1 GCA_017518935.1 Prevotella sp. | reverse complement strand
TCGGCCATCCAGAATGCCAACACCCGTGTGGGACGTCTGGCAATGATTCAGGCAGGCACCTCGTTCTCACAGGATATTCCGCCATTCGTCATTGCTGGTGGCAAACCTGTGGAATACGGAGGTCCCAACAATACGATGATGAACAAAGCCGGCATCGACGAGAAGGTGCAGAGGCACATCGCCAATGCCTACCGTCTGCTCTTCCACGGAAAGACGAGCGTGTTTGATGTTGTCAACCAAATCAAGGAGCAGGTGCCAGACAGTCCTGAGATACGGACCATTCTTGAGTTCCTCGAGAAGTCACGAGGGATTATGTGTAAATAATGTGAAGTTATCAGATAGATTTTCACCATTCCATACACTTTACGCCAGACTCACTTTTTGGGTGATGCTGACGGTGATAGTTGTATTTATCATTATCACGCTGATTGTCACCTATCTCAGTTCAACAGCGGTGTTTGCAGAGTCGACAGAGAATGCGCAAAGCCGAATGGAGATTGCCAATCAGCATATCAACAGTGTGTTGGGGGCTGTGGAAGTGGCTGTGGAGAATACGGCTCCTGACGTGGAGTCAACACTCTCCAATCCTGATGGCATGTATGGCATCGTTCTCAGTCTGTTGGAGTCTAATCCGAATATCATCGGCTCCACCGTGGCCTTTGAACCCTATTATTATCCCTCGAAGGGAGAACAATTCTCGCCATACGCCTATCGTGACGTGAATGGAGAGATACGGACGAAGCAGTTGGGTACCGACGACTATAAGTATCATTATATGGACTGGTATCGGACGCCCAAGTATCAGAAGAAGAACTGCTGGAGCGAACCCTATTTTGATTATGGTGGAGGTGAGCAGATGATGACCACCTTCTCGCATCCCCTCTATGATGCCAATGGCAAGATGTATGGCATCTTGACGGCTGACGTGTCGTTGGACTGGCTGACAGACCTTTTGAAGAAAAGCGACATCGACTTCAATCGGAAGGTCTTGGGCTTTAATCTGAGCGACGATGAAGAGGCGTCGGAAGAAGTGGTAGTCGACAGTGCATTCCTATATAATCATGCATATACTTTTATAATAGGCAAAGGCGGAACCTATATCGCTCATCCGCTGCGCGAACGTATCCTGAATGATAGTTACTTCACTTACTCCGCGAAATCGAACGACAGCAGTGACAGACAGATCGGCTATGAAATGGCCAATGGCAAGGCGGGCATGAAATACCTCTACCGCGATGGTACGAAGTTTATTATCCACTATGCGCCGATAGAACGCACAGGCTGGTCGATGGCTACCGTCATCCCTTATAAGTTGATTGTCTACCGTTCGATGCGCTCTTCCATCATCATCATGGTTGTCATGTTCCTGGGACTGATCGTTCTGTTTGCTGTCTGCCGTCGCATCCTGAGACGTGTCACAAAGCCTCTGACGCTCTTTGCTAAATCTGCCGACAGTATAGCCCAGGGCAACCTGAATGCCTCTTTGCCTCAGATTCGTTCGAACGACGAGATGAGGCATCTCCACGATTCGTTTGCCATGATGCAGACATCCCTTACGGAGCAGATGGAAGAACTGAAGCGCGTCAATGAGCAGAAGGGTCGTATCGAGGGAGAATTAAAGGTGGCCAGTGATATTCAGATGTCGATGATTCCGAAGCATTATCCGCCTTATCCGGAACGTAACGACATTGATATCTACGGATGCCTGACACCTGCCAAGGAGGTGGGTGGAGACCTCTATGATTTCTATATCCGCGACGACAAATTGTTCTTCTGTGTCGGTGATGTCTCTGGCAAGGGTGTTCCTGCCTCATTGGTGATGGCTGTTTCGAGGACCCTGTTCCGTATCGTCTCTATGCATGTTGACGAACCCAATCGCATTATGAGCCAAATGAACGAGGCCCTGGCTAATCAGAACGACTCAAATATGTTTGTAACCTTCTTTACTGGGACGTTCGACCTGAAAACCGGTCGTCTCACGTATTGCAATGGCGGTCATGATGCGCCTCTGCTGCTGAACGTCAGGGAAAAGCGTGTTGAGTTGTTGCCTTGCTCTTCCAACCTGCCTCTCGGTACTATGTCAGGATGGGAGTTTGAAGCACAGGAAACGATGATTGCCCCAGGCACCCTCATCTTCCTGTATACCGACGGACTGACAGAGGCAGAAGAGAAGGATCATCAGTTGTTTGGCGAGTCACGCATCTTCAAGGTGGCTGAGCAGATGCTTGGCGAGCAGGATGTTTCACCAGCCCAACTGATTGAGCAGATGACCAATGCTGTCCATCACTTTGTGGGCGATGCCGAGCAGAGCGACGATCTTACGATGTTCGCCATCAAGTGGAACAATCAGTAGGAGGCGGTGCAGGGGATGCCTGCAGCGATGACTCTGTCGCGGATGGCATCGAGTTGTTCGTGAGTGGCCTTGAGTAGACCTTGGGTGGGGGTCTCGCGTTCGATGGTGTAGATCATCACCTGTTGGGGTTTGATGACCTTTACTGCTTCTAACCAGGGAGCGACATATTCCTCGCCTGTGTTATCTACATCGGTGCCGCGCATAAACATGGTCTGGATGATGAGATGGCCATTGAATGCCTTCATGCCTTCGATGATCCTGTTTACATCGTAGGCTCCATTGGGACGGTCCACCTTATTTATATATATAGGGTTGACGGTGTCGAGTTTCAGAATATTGTTGTCGACCTGCATCAGGGCCTTGTGTACGCTCTGGTGATGGATCATGGTGGCGTTGCTGAGTACGGACACCTTCGCCTTCGGACAGTATTGATTGCGCAGCCGGATGGTATCGGTGATGATCTCTGCAAAGTGCGGATGGCAGGTGGGCTCACCGTTGCCTGCAAAGGTCAGTACATCAGGTAGTTGACTCTCAGCAACCATCTGACGGAGTTTCTCTTCGAGTTTTGTGGCAACTTCCTCGCGTGTGGGCATCGGAAGGGTGGGGCGATGGTCTTCATTGAAACCGCACTCGCAGTAGATGCAGTTGAAAGAACACACCTTGCCGTCGGCTGGCAGCAGGTTGATGCCTAATGAGATGCCTAAGCGACGGCTGTGTACAGGGCCGAAGATGGGCGATGGATAAATAATTGTACTCATACAGGGCGCAAAGGTACTAAATAATTAAGAATTAAGAGTTAAGAATTAAGAAAAAAAGATATAATATTTGGATTTCCGATTGAATTGTTGTACCTTTGCACCTCGAAATTACGTACGTGTTTAAATAATTAATGAAAAAACGCAGGAAGAAGTCTGGCAGCCGTCGGGGTATGCAGTTGGTGACGCTGTGCATTAGTACAACGATGGTGTTGGTGCTGTTGGGCTTGGTAGTGCTCTCCGTGCTGACGTCGCGCAACCTGTCGGCGTGGGTGAAGGAGAATCTGACCGTCACCGTGATGCTCAGCGATGATGCGAGTGTCAACGATGCCAAGCGTCTTTGCCGGAACCTCTACCACCGTCCGTTCTCCAAGAACATCGACTATGTGAGCAAGGAGCAGGCCTTGAAGGAGCAGACGGCAGCGATGGGCTCCGACCCTTCGGAGTTCCTTGGTGCCAACCCCTTTATGGCTACGCTGGAATTGCAGTTGAAGTCGGAATATGCCAACCGTGACTCTCTGATCTGGATCACCGAGGAGTTGCGTAAGAATAACTTTGTGACTGATGTGGCCTATCAGGAGGACTTGATGGACAATGTGAACCGTAACCTGACACGTATCAACATCGTGCTGCTGGTATTGGCTCTGTTGTTGACATTCGTCTCGTTTGCCCTGATTAACAATACGGTGCGACTGAGTGTCTATTCCCGCAGATTCCTGATCCACGTGGAGAAACTGGTGGGAGCCTCGTGGGGGTTTATCCGCAAGCCGTTCCTCAAACAGTCGGTACTGGTGGGTGTCATTGCGGCTATCCTGGCCATCGGAGTTCTAGGGTTGTGTTTCTATGGTCTCTATTATTATGAACCCAACATCCTGAGCATCATCAACTGGCGCGAACTGACCATCACGGCTGTGGCTGTACTGCTGTTTGGCATTGTCATCACGGCGATGTGTTCATGGATCTCCGTGAACCGTTTCCTGAAAATGACGGCAGGCGATCTGTATAAGATTTAAGTGAAAAGTGAATAGTGAAAAGAGAATAGTGAAAATGGATAAGAGAAATTTTGCATTTGACAAGGTGAATTTCATCCTGCTGGCAGTGGGGATGGCGATTGTCGTCGTCGGTTTCCTGCTGATGACGGGAGCGGGTTCGAGCGATTCCGTGTATGAGCCGGATATTTTCAGTGCGCGCCGTATCAAGGTGGCACCCATCGTTTGTCTCGTCGGCTTTGTGTCGATGATCTATGCCGTTGTGCGTAAACCCAAGAACTAAGTTATGGATTGGATTGAAACCATTATTATAGCCATCGTTGAGGGACTGACAGAGTTCCTGCCGGTATCATCGACTGGCCATATGATCATTGCGCAGAATCTGTTGGGTGTGCCTCAGGGCGACCCCTTTGTACACGCCTTTACCTTTATCATCCAGTTCGGTGCCATCCTGTCGGTGGTGTGCCTCTATTGGAAGCGCTTTTTCCAGTTTGACAACGCGCCGGCTCCAGTAGGCAGTTCGCTCTTCCAGAAACTCAAGCACAAGTATTATTTCTACTGGTTGCTTATCGTGGGTGTAATTCCTGCGGTGGTCATTGGACTTCTCGCCAAGAAGTCTGGCCTGCTCGACTGGTTGCTCGACAGCGTCGAGGTGGTTGCCATTATGTTGGTGCTCGGAGGTGTGTTTATGCTCTATTGCGACAAACTGTTTAATAAGGGCAGTGAGGAGAACAAGGTTGATGAACGTCGGGCCTTCATGATAGGTCTTTACCAGTGTATCTCGGTGATTCCTGGTGTGTCACGCTCGATGGCTACCATCGTAGGAGGTATGACACAGGGACTGACCCGTAGGCGTGCTGCCAAGTTCTCGTTCTTCCTGGCTGTGCCGACGATGGCAGGTGCCACGTTGCTCGACCTGCTCGACCTGATGAAAGAAGATACGGTCTGGGCCACCAGCCATAACATCACGATGTTGATACTGGGTTGTGTCATTGCCTTTGTGGTGGCGCTGCTGGCCATGAAGTGGTTCGTCAACTTCCTTAGCAAATATGGCTTTAAGGCTTTCGGAATCTATCGCATCATCGTTGGTGGCATTATCATCATTCTGCTGCTGACAGGTCACTCACTTGCAATGGTGGATTAAATGAATTTCCAGGAGGGAGCCTTCATCTATATCAACAAACCCTACCGGATGTCGAGTTTCGGGGCACTGGCGCATATCCGTTATCTCGTCTCCAAGCGGATTCACGTGAAGCGGGTGAAGATGGGACATGCAGGGACACTCGACCCGTTGGCTACGGGTGTGCTGATCCTCTGTACCGGAAAGGCTACGAAGCAGATAGAACAGTTGCAACTCCATACCAAGGAGTACACGGCCACCCTGCAATTGGGCGCCACCACACCGAGTTACGATATGGAGCACGAGGTGGACGCCACCTATCCGACAGCGCATATCACGCGGGAGTTGATAGAACAGACGCTGCCCCAGTTTGTGGGGGATATCATGCAGGTGCCGCCTCTCTTCTCTGCCGTGATGGTAGACGGACACAGGGCCTATAAGATGGCCCGCAAGGGGCAGGAGGTGGAACTGGCCGCCAAGCCAGTACGTATCGACGAACTGGAACTGACTGCCTTTGATGCGGAAAAGATGCAGATGAGCATCCGGGTGGTCTGTGGCAAAGGTACCTATATCCGATCACTGGCGCGTGACATTGGCGAGGCCCTGGGGAGTGGTGCCTATCTGACGGCGCTCTGTCGCACCCGTGTGGGCGATGTCCGTATCGAGGAATGCCTGACGTTCGACGACTTCCCCGCCTGGCTGGAAAAAGAAGTGAAAAGTGAAGAAGTGAAAAGTGAATAGTATATTATATGAAATTATCGCAATTTAAATTCAAACTGCCTGAGAATCTTGTGGCACTCGAACCTACCTATCACCGTGATGAATGTCGTCTGATGGTGATCCATCGTAAGAGTGAGCGTATCGAGATGTTCAAGAGGGACGAGAACGGTGAGGATATGAAAGACAAGGAAGGCAATCCCGTCTACCTCGACTTCAAGAGTATCCTTAACTATTTCGACGAGGACGATGCTTTCGTATTCAACGACACACAGGTGTTTCCTGCCCGTCTGTATGGTACGAAGGAGAAGACCGATGCCAAAATCGAGGTGTTCCTGCTCCGTGAACTCAACGAGGAACTCCGTCTGTGGGATGTGCTGGTAGAACCCGCCCGTAAAATCCGTATCGGCAATAAACTCTTCTTTCAGGAGAATGGTCCGATGGTGGCTGAGGTGATTGACAACACCACGAGTCGTGGGCGTACGCTGCGCTTCCTCTATGACTGTCCGCATGATGAGTTTAAACGCGAGTTGTTTGCCTTGGGAGAGGCACCACTGCCCCGTTATATCGTCGACAACCGACCTGCCAAAGAGGAGGATATGGACATTTTCCAGACCATTTATGCCAAGAAAGAAGGTGCTGTCACGGCTCCGTCGACAGGCTTGCATTTCAGCCGTGAACTGATGAAGCGTATGGAGATCAAGGGCATCAACTTCGCCTTTATCACCTTACACTGCGGACTGGGTAACTTCGATGGCATCGAGGTGGAGGATCTGACGAAGCATAAGATGAGTTCTGAACAGATGTTCGTCGACAAGGAAGCCTGCGACATCGTGAACAAGGCGAAGTCAGAGGGGCATCGTGTTTGTGTGGTAGGTGTCAGTACGGCCCGTGCCACAGAGTCGGCAGTTGGTACCGATGGGATGTTGAAGGAGTTTGATGGTTGGACCAACCGCTTCATCTTCCCGCCATACGAATTCGGTCTGGCCAATGCGATGGTGGGTAACTTCTACCATCCGGAGTCGACAATGATGATGACAGAGTGCTCCTTCGGTGGCTATGACCTGGTGTATGACGCCTATAAGAAGGCAGTGAAGAATGGCTATAAGTTCGGTTGCTTTGGTGATGCGATGCTGATACTGGACGATTAAGAAGTGAGAAGTGAGGAGTGAAGAATTGCATCGGGTTTATTTAGGACTCGGAAGTAATCTCGGTGACAGAGAAGAGCATATCCGAAAGGCGATAGCGCTGATTGGTGAAAGCATAGGACTGGTGATTCGCCAGTCCTCTCTGATTGAGACAGAACCCTGGGGCTTTGAGTCAGCCAATAAATTCCTCAATGGTGTCATCCTCGTGGAGACCTCCCTCACCCCCCGCCAACTCCTCAAAGCCACCCAGAAAATCGAACGCCAATTAGGGAAGCGTCGCAAACATGCCACTCGGCGCAGCCCTCTTAATTCTCAATTCTCAATTCTCAATTCTCAATTTAAGGACCGTCCCATCGACGTCGACATCCTCCTTTACGATGACCTGACCGTCGATGAGCCCGACCTGAAGATTCCCCATCCTCTCATGCATGAGCGTGACTTCGTGATGATCCCCCTAAACGAAATAAAGCCCCGCTGAAAAGCGAGGCTTTAATTTTCTGAAGAAGTTTGTCTTACTTACGCAGACCGAGTGCCTTGATGATAGCACGATAACGATTGATGTCGTTCGTGTAGAGGTACTTCAGCAACTTACGGCGCTTACCTACCAGCATGGTCAGCGAGCGGGCTGTTGCGTGGTCCTTACGATTCTTCTTCAAATGCTCTGTCAGGTGAGAGATACGGTAACTGAAAAGGGCAATCTGTGCCTCAGCAGAACCGGTATCGGTAGTACTTTTGCCGTACTTGCTGAAAATCTCTTCCTTCTTTGCTTTGTCTAAATACATAATTTTAATGTGATTATTAGTGTTTGCATAAACATCTTTCAGACGCTTTTCCAGCCTAATCACAGACGGGTTTACGTCGTCAGATGCATCGGATTTTCCGAAATGCGGGTGCAAAGGTAATAAAAAAATTAGGAATTAGGAATTAGAAATTAGAAATTGTGATATGATTGGTGGCAACAACACCAATATTTAACAAATTTTAATCATTATATTGAATGGTAATCATAATTTCTAATTCCTAATTTCTAATTTCTAATTAAAAAGTTGTACCTTTGCACCCGTAAATTAAGAAAATAGGTATGCAAGATATCAGAAACATAGCAATTATTGCCCATGTCGACCACGGTAAGACAACACTGGTCGACAAGATGATGCTCGCTGGCAATCTCTTCCGTGAGGGACAGAATCTCAGCAACCAGGTGCTCGACGCCAATGACTTGGAGCGTGAGCGTGGCATTACCATTCTGTCGAAGAATGTATCTATTAACTGGAAAGGCGTTAAGATCAATATCATCGATACTCCAGGACACTCCGACTTCGGAGGCGAAGTGGAGCGTGTGCTCAATATGGCGGACGGTTGTCTGTTGCTCGTCGATGCCTTCGAAGGCCCGATGCCTCAGACACGTTTCGTGCTGCAGAAGGCTCTCCAGATAGGCTTGAAGCCCATTGTGGTCGTCAACAAGGTGGACAAGCCTAACTGTCGTCCTGAGGAGGTCTACGAGATGGTGTTCGACCTGATGTTCTCCCTCAATGCCACTGAGGATCAACTGGACTTCCCTGTGGTCTATGGCTCTGCCAAGAACGGTTGGATGGGTGAGGACTACAACAAGCCGACAGACAACATCACCTATTTATTAGATAAGATCATCGAGGTCATCCCTGCACCCCAGCAGATTGAGGGTACGCCCCAGATGCTGATCACGAGTCTCGACTATTCGAGTTATCAAGGTCGTATCGCAGTAGGTCGTGTGCATCGCGGCCATTTGAAAGACGGTATGCAGGTGACGATTGCCCACCGTGACGGTTCGATGGAGAAGACGAAGATCAAGGAACTCCACACTTTCGAGGGGATGGGACATGTGCGTACTGACTCTGTGGACTGTGGCGACATCTGTGCCGTCATCGGACTGGAGAAATTCGAGATTGGCGACACCCTCTGCGACATAGAGAATCCTGAGCCCCTCGCTCCCATTGCCATCGACGAGCCCACGATGTCGATGCTCTTCACCATCAACGACTCGCCTTTCTTCGGTAAGGAGGGAAAGTTCGTGACCTCGCGCCATATCAACGACCGTCTGGAGAAGGAATTGGAGAAAAACCTCGCCCTACACGTGGAGCCTTTCGAGGATTCTACGGATAAGTGGATTGTCTCGGGTCGTGGTGTGCTCCATCTCTCCGTGCTTGTCGAGACGATGCGTCGCGAGGGCTATGAGTTGCAGGTGGGA
>JAFWTK010000283.1 GCA_017518935.1 Prevotella sp. | reverse complement strand
TTTTAACCAGAGCGACATCTTTTTGCGTGGTAGCCGCATCACCGCGGGCTGCACCGAAGACGTTTCCGTTCTCATCGCCATCGACACCCACAGTACCAGCACTGATTGCAATGGTAGTAGTGCCGCCGTTGGTAAAGATAATGGCATCAGTATTGTTGTCAGTTGTCGTTGTACCCATTGTACCTACCGAACCCAAAGCACCGGCACCATAGACATTGTGTACAACAAGGCCGCCATCCATATTTACCGTGGCATTGCCGAGCACAATACCTGCCAAAGGGTTATAGGCCTCATCCTCTACATCTCTTTCTTGATCTTCATTGTCAATTTCCCCATTACCATTAGAATCATATTTTTCGCTATAGGTGTATTTGTAGGTATCCGTACCGCAACCGCCGCCATAGACATTGCCACGATTTGGGAAGTTGGGACCCGTATATGGATGTTCAGGATCATCAGGATTAGCAATAGGCGAACCAGAAACAATTCCGATGGTTCCACTATGCACATCGATTACGGTATTTGTATAGGTATGGCCATTCTCACCACTACCATAGACAGAACCGTTGATTTGTGGGGTAGTTGTTCCTTGCCCATCAGCACCAATCACAACGTGAGTCTCGTTTACCCATGCCAACATATCGTTGGGGTCAACAGCAGGCGAACCAGTAGGTGTGGCAACATCGCCTCGTGACGATCCGAACACCATACCGTTATTGTCTCCATCAATACCAATGATGCCGCCAGTGACGATTACCTCAGTCTTGCCAGTACCAGTAGCACAAGTAGTAGTACCTGTCGAGGAATCATAAGTGTATGTACCAACCGAAGCGTATGCACCGCCACCATATATATTATGGTAAATCTTTGGTTCACCTAAAACAGTGCCCACTGACACTTCCTCATCAGGATTAGCATCAACATAGTCTTGGTCTGCCAAAGTATTGCTTATACTTACTTTAGTGTTACTCTTAACAAGACCAGCAATGAATGTGGAAGTACTTCCTTTACCGCCACCATAGACATTACCCATCGTGGCACCGCCAAAATACGTGGTGCCGCTCTTTTCCTTACCAATGACACCGCCACTGATGTTGATCTCAGTACCCACAGCAAAATTCTCGTTCTTACTGTTTTTCGTAGTATGGCTACCCTTCACGACAGCCAACTCACCGCCACCATAGACACTGCCCAGCACTATACCGGCAGTCATCGTAATCTTGGTGCTGCCTTCAACACGGCCACCAATCAAGTCTTCTGAAGTTGCTATGGCTTCGTTACCCATGCCGCCACCGAAGACGCTGCCGAAGGTATAGCGGACAACATCGTCAGTGGTAGTAACAGGATCACCCTCTTCTGGTGTGGTAGTGGTCGTGACAGCCTCCGCCACCTCACTACCAATGGTGCCACCCTGAATGATGATCTCTGTATTACCCCCTAGGGTCGTACCCTCAGCAGGAACCACAGCACCCAACTCACCGCCACCATAGACATTACTCAAAATCCTACCGCCATAGATGGTCAACTTGGTCTCCTTAACACTACCTAATTTCCACCAGTTTACACCTTCTACATTTGTCTGGCGACCCATACCAGCAGCATAAACGTTGCCGCCCTTGGTGTGCTTCAGCATATAATAGCCCTTGCTCTCGTTATATTCAAACTCCGTCTTGGGCATATTGTTATGCGCCTTCCAGGCAGTCCACTGGACATCTGTCCAACTCGTAACATCAGCAGGAAGGGTTGGAACCGGGTTTTCACCTTGACTTGTCGGGCCGTTACTTGCGCTGGGTATTTTGTATTCCAATGTATTGCCAATAATAGGACCAGTTCCGTCATCTTCATTACCAATCGTCATGGTGACGTAGCCACGCTTGAAATTGGGAACGTTGCTATTGCTTGCGTCGTCATCCTTATTGTCGGGACGCATTGCTCCATAGTAAGTGGCCCCCGCATCATCAGGATAGAGTCCATAGCCCACGGATCCTAATCGTCCACCGCCATAGATAGAGCCATACATCGTGCCACCCAAGAGATTCATTGTGACGCTACCACCTACGTTACCGGCAGTATAGGCTTCACCTGTGAAGCCACGGCCTGCTCCGAACACATTACCATCTACGTAAGACGTACCCCATGTGCCTATAAGAGGAAGATGGTTATCTGCATAACAACCCCGTAATGTTACATCTTCAAATAATTCATCAATTACTGGATTATCAGGGAGGGTGCTGTTTCCACTTCCAATGTTCATCGTCACATCCTTCAAGACATGACCATCCTCACCACCTCCGAAGACAGAACCATAGATTCTGGCATCGTCAGAGATATGGATGGCGACATCTCTCACGTTAGTGCTCTTATTAAAGAACACGCGTGGATCACCCTTACCTGCACCAAAGAGGTAGCAAGTGACAGGGTGAGCGTCTATCTGATCCAATGTGCGGGGCACACCGACGGTACCACCTGTCATGGTTACATAACATTTACCTCTCTCTCTCTTATCAGCATCGTCATAAATAAGTCCTTTTCCCACATCAGTCATCTCATTACCGCCATACACACTCGTCAGGATATGTCCGCCAGTAATCGTCAGGTAAGTATTTCCATAAACAGCACCGGCATACTCAAACCATTTGCCAGGCCTGTAGGGGAAGTAGCCCGAGCCACCGCCAAACACGTTGCCGAAGAATGTATGACCATCAGAAGCCTTACGACGACCACCACGAGTCGTTCTGCCATCCGAATATTCTTCCTCATGCCCTGATTCTTTGCTAGCGAACTTATCGTAAGGAGCATAAATCGTCCTGGTAATAGTACCACTTTCTGTAGTTTCCTGTATCTCTTCTCCATACGGCCAACTGGCACATTCAGGCAGAGAATGAGCGTAACTACTATTGACCTTCGTTACCAACTCTGCATCTGCTGTCAATTCTTCCGAAGTAAAGTCGGCATTCGTAGCAGTTAAATGACCTGCCGACCATTCTGCAGCCGTATATGGACGGTTCAAACCACGGTCGATAATGATATCGCCATCCTCGTCCTTCAGCAGAATATGACCACTACCGATCTGGCCGCCCTTGATTATTACATGGGTATCGTGTTGTACAAAACCGTTCTCGCTGCCACCATAGACGCCGCCCTTGACAAAGGGGGTTCCTTCGATGGTCACTATCGTCTGGGTGGCTAAGGCCAAGGACTTTATAAACTTTTCGTAATCTGCATCAAGATCTGCCTCAGGATGATCAGGATCATAAGGATCATAAGATGTCGGAGCATCAGCCCAACTTTTACCGTCCCACTTACCTTCTTCGTCCAAAACTTGTGTACCATTCATGTGTTGGGGTCTTTCTCCATCATCATAACCTTCGTATGGCAGAACACCCTTACCGGCACCAAAGACGTATCCTGTATCATCGGGGGGCAATGGATTACCATCATCATCCAAACCATCTTTATCCATCCGCATATTGTCTGGACCAATCTCGGCATTGTCCTTGATGGTGACGTAACAATATCCACTATAGGGATTTTGAGAGTCGTCCAACACCTGCGGCAGTCCTTGGACAACTTTATATCTGCCTACTGAAGCCTTCTCGCCGCCGCCATAGACGCTGCTTAGGACCTTGGCATCGGCTTGAACGGTGACAGTACTTGTACCACGCACCAGAGCCGAGTAGCCATGTGTATTTACACCGGCACCAGCACCGAATACGTTGCCTTTAATAATAGGCATACTTGTATCAGGCGCAGCATTTGCAAGACCGATAGTCACTTCCGTATTGTTTTCCACGCGGCCTACCTCGCCGCCACCATAGACAGAACCAACCACTATACCGTTACCGATATTGACATGTGTTCCTTCATCACCATTCACCATGGCCTTCGCACACAAGAATGCTTCTCCTGCTTCTCCTGCATCCGTCTTTGCTTCACCCTTGCCG
>JAFWTK010000282.1 GCA_017518935.1 Prevotella sp. | reverse complement strand
AGTATCTATAGTGATGCGGGCTACTTCTTCCTCGCTGACACCGTAGGCCTCGGCGAGTTTGCGAAGCACTTCAAGTACGAAGGCAGGTTCATTACGCTGGCCACGATGAGGTACGGGAGCCATATAGGGGGCATCGGTTTCCAGGACGATACGATCCAACGACACCGTCGCCGGCAGGACATCCGGTAGATGCGACTTCTTGAAGGTAGACACACCGCCGATACCTAAGACGAAGCCCTCAAACTGCAACAGTTCACGGGCCTCCTGCTCATTGCCGGTAAAGCAATGGAACACCCCACCGGGGAGATCCTGCGCGTACCTTTTTAATATTCCTACCATCTCGTTTTGTGCCTTGCGACAATGGATCATCAGGGGCAGACGGGATTCGACAGACCAGCGTACCTGTTCCTCGAAAGCGAGCAGTTGTTCCCGTTCGAACTCACGGCTCCAATAGAAGTCAAGGCCTACCTCGCCGATGGCGATGGGGGACACCCCACCCCTAACCCCTCCCCTTAAAGGGGCGGGGAGTGCCTTGCGGATCTCCGTCAGTTGCTGCTGCCAGTCGGCGCGGACTTCCTCGGGATGGAGGCCCAGCATCGGATAGCAATAGCCAGGATATTGGGCACAGGTATCGAGGACGGTCTGACACGACTTCACATCGATGGCAGGCAGGAAGATGGCACTCACCCCAGCCTCCTTGGCACGGGCCACCACCTGTTCGCGGTCTTCCGCAAACTCCTCGCCATCCAAGTGGCAATGCGTATCAATATATTGTATCATAGTTTAAAAACAATCGGGATGCAGACCTTCGTCCGACAGGGCTTGGCATCCATCACACCCGGTTGCCACTTCGGCATCATCCGGAGCACACGCAGTGCCTCACGGTCACACTCCGCAGAGAGTTTCTCCACCACCTGGATATCCGACACCGAGCCGTCCTGGTTCACGATAAACTGCGCCACCACCCTGCCCTGCACCTTGCGCTGCTGGGCCACAGCGGGATATTTCAGATTCTTCGTCAACCACTTCATAAACTCGACGGCTCCCCCAGGAAACTGCGGCAAATCCTCCACCACACGGAAGTCCAACGGCTCATCATACATATCCACCGCCTCCGGCAGTTCCTCTTTCTCCTCTACCTTAGGGTCTTCTTCCTTGGGAGCAACGGGTTCCAGCACCTCTGGTGCAATCTCCACATCCTCCTCCACGAGGTTCAGTTCCTGCGAAGGCGGCATCTTCTCCTGTGGTTCCTGCGGAATCATCATCGGCACCTCGTCATCCTCACGGTGCAGGGGCGACAGTTCCATCTCCGCCTCCAAGTCGTCGGCAGCGGTGTCGAAGAAAGTCCACCCCGTGCCGTCGGTGTTCCACTCCAAGGCCACCAGACAGAGGGCAAGGACGAGGATCAGTCCCAGGAGATATCTTGTCGTCGGGTTCATATAATAAAACGCCAATTCTTACGTTAAATAAGTATTCAGCGTGCAAAATTAAGAAATTATTCGTATCTTTGCATCCGAATTAGCGTTTTTTAGATGAAAAAAGGAGTTTTTACTATCATAGCAGCCCTCTTCGCTCTTCTGACACATGCCCAGGAGAGTGAGACCGCCTACAACTTCCTCCGTCTGCCGGTGAGTGCCCATGCGGCAGCATTAGGCGGCGAGAACATTTCCCTCAACGAGGACGATGCCACGCTCATCTTCCACAACCCCGCCTTGCTGAACTTCGTAACTGACAAGACCATCAACCTCAACTACATGACCTATATGGAAGGGTCGAAAGTAGCCAGTGCTGCCTTCGTGAAAGGCATCGGCGAGAGAGCCTCGTGGGGTGTGACCGCCCAGTACTTAGACTACGGGAAGATGAAACAGACCACCTACGACAATATCGAGATCGGCGAGTTCTCCGCCAAGGATATCTGTATCGGGGGCTCGTTTGCCTATGCCCTCACCGAAAAGATCTCTGGCGGTATCACAGCGAAGTTCATCACTTCCAGCATCGCCGACTATCACTCGATGGCAGTAGGTGTGGATTTAGGCCTGAACTATACCGACTCCATCGGCGACCTGAGCATTGCCATCGCCGCCAAGAACCTCGGTGGACAGGTGAAGGCCTACGACGAGGAGTTCGAGAAGATCCCCTTCGACCTTCAGGTAGGTGTCACCAAGCGCCTCACCAACTCCCCCTTCCGTTTCTCCGCCACCCTCTCCCGCCTGCACGACTGGGATCAGGGCTTTATCAAGCACCTCGCCGTAGGTGCCGACGTGCTGTTGTCAGAGACCATCTACCTGGCAGCGGGCTATAATTTCCGCCGTGCCCACGAGATGAAGATCACCGATGGCGACGGTTCGAGCAACCACGGTGCAGGCATCTCCCTCGGTGCCGGCATCTCCCTGCAACGGTTCAAACTACACATCGGCTATGGCAAATACCACGTATCGGCCTACAGCCTGTTGTTCAACGCATCATATAGTTTATGAAAAAGATTACCATAGCCATCGACGGCCACAGTTCGTGCGGAAAGAGCACGATGGCCAAGGATCTGGCCCGCGAAATCGGCTACGTCTATGTCGATACCGGTGCCATGTACCGTAGCGTCACCCTCTATGCCCTGCGCAAGGGTCTCTTCGAGGAGGACGGCAGTGTGAAGACAGAAGCCCTGGAACAGGAGATGCCCAACATCCACATCACCTTCCAGTTCAATCCTGAGACAGGCCGTCCCGACACCTATCTCAATGGAGAGTATGTGGAGAAGGAGATACGCTCCTTGGAGGTGAGCAGTCACGTCAGTCCCATTGCCGCCATCGGCTTCGTGCGCCGTGCCCTTGTGGCCCAGCAGCAACAGATGGGCAAGGACAAGGGTGTCGTCATGGACGGACGCGACATCGGCACCGTGGTCTTCCCCGATGCCGAACTGAAGGTCTTTGTCACCGCCTCTGCCAAGGTTCGTGCGCAGCGCCGCTACGACGAACTGAAGGCCAAGGGCATGCCCGCCGACTTCGATGACATCCTGAAGAATGTCGAGGAGCGCGACTATATCGACTCCCACCGCGAGGAGTCACCCCTGCGCCAGGCGGAAGATGCCATCCTCCTCGACAATTCCGAGATGACCATCCCGGAACAGAAGGCCTGGCTATTGGAACAGTACAATAGAATCGTTTCAGCATAGAAACGTACAGGTATCGTGGCAAATATTAGTACTGTCGTAACGATGCAATAGTACTGTCGTAATTTTCGTTAGTACTGTCGTAAAAAAATCCATTCTTCTCACGCGCGTGCGCGTATACTTGTCATATCCACTTTTTATCCTGCCTATCCCGCCTATCCCACACCTAAAGTAAAAATTCTTACGTGTGGGATAGGCGGGATGAGCGGGTTGTTTTTCGCTTTCCTAATACGCACGCGCGCGTAGAGGAAAGGCAGTCTGGAGGAGGCATTGGCGGATGCCGAGGTAGTCTTGATTGTTCATCCACCAGATCGGTACAGGCATAGAATCACTGTTGCGGACGATTCTGCCGTCAGGTGAAACGATACAATAAGCATCTGTGGAATTGTTGATACCCATGGTTTTATACAAATCCTTAAGCCGATCAGTGCGATACGGCATACTATAATAATAATGTTCACCCTGCAATTTTGTAAAATAGCGTAGCCGGTCAGCATCTTCCCAACCCGCGCGATTCAGTTTCTGATTGCTATTATAGACATAAACATTCACCCATACGATGTCAAGATCAGCCAGTTCTTTCTGTAAAGGTAAAACCACATTATTCGCTAAAACGGGGTTGTAGAACAGCCAAAAACGGACAAAGACAGTATGTCCACGATAACGCTCGCACAGTGTCTGGAAGACCAACGAATCTGGAATGCCCTGTAATGTGTCACCAACGATTTCTTTTGTAGCCAACCAGTCATGCTCCTCACGATATTTATCCTGCCACGTCAGTACCAATTGTCCGTAAGCAGGGGGCAGATTGGCTAACGTTTCTTCAATCTCATCACTGTCGAGCAGCCTGAACTCTTTACTCATCTGATCCTGTAACTTCCAAACCATCCTCTCGCGATCGATAAAGGCTGGTAAGAGCGTATTTACATCAATATAGAACCGTAACAAATCACTCAGGTCTGGACAGTAGATTATCTTAGGGTCATTCACGAGGCGCTCAAAGGACTCCAATTCTGCAACTACCGCATCGCGCTGCCAAGCAATCAACCTCTCTTTAGCTTTTGGGGATTCGTAAGCCTCGTTTTCCAGATCCTTTGGCGGGGTCGTAAATACACGCATCACTGTTTGAATCTGCCAATATAGTCTGACCAGTTCCTTCATGGCTGGCGACCATTGCTCTTCAACCTTCATCGTGTCGAGTTCGGCCATCCGCAGTTCCAGTTGTTTGGTAGGCAGCATCGCCTGGATTTCCTTATGTCGTTCCCACTCTTCTCCGTCTGTAAAGAAATGCTTGAAGTGCTTCTCGATGAAATCTATACGATCAAAGAAAAAATGCTCGTTCAGTTCATTGGCCAGCTGCGCCAAAGGCCCCTTTGTTATGTAGAAAATGGTGTTGTTGTTTTTAGAATACATATGCCGAACGTTTATCTCACGCATATTGAAATAAACTTCAGTTTCTGTGTCAGGTTCAACATAGGCAATTCCAAAACCAAGGTGCTGAGGTTCAAATGTCAGCGAGACTGGTGTGATGTGGGCTACTGGCAATCGGAAGGAAAAGTCGCCCGTAGGTGATACCTGGGCACAAAGCGTATCGCCGATTTGATGTTGTGATGAGTGTAGATGGCGTAATACGAGCGTCATCTGACTGCACATACCAGGCCTGTAATCCATCAGATGCCCCTTGATGGTAGCCCATCCGAAACGATAATCTACCTTAGGCAAGGTGTCTTGTACAGCCATAATTTCTTTCAGCCGTACCTCTACATCTTTTGGCAACTGAAAAGGTGGCAGGGGACTGCCGTCAAGACGGATGCCGAATATGCCATGGTTGTAAAACTGAGGATCAATCATGTCTACTTCCGTCACATCAGAAGGCAATGGCGGAAAAACGAGTTGTACATCTAATACATTTTTCCCAATATCATCAAATGTCCTTGATTCGTCTGGCTGGAGAGTAAAGTCTGAAATCAGTTGGCAGAGGGGATAGGTGCGGCCTTTCATGTCTCTCAGACAGGTCTCGTGACTAAAAAAGATGGCGTTCTCATCCCTTCTTGCGATATGCAGATAAAATACGGTAGCCGTATCATTCATGATAACGGAGTCTGTCCGCGAAAGGGCGAGCATATTTTGGTATATGCTTTCAGGTTTTACTATAGTGCGCTCTGAGGCTTTAGCCTGACAGATGGCAGTGGCCATCACTATTAATATAAGCAGTTGTTTTTTCATCATTGTTTATGTTTAGTCATTATTGAAATCAATAGTCAGCACAAAGTGCGCATCAGCAAGTTCGCCAAAACGGCGGGCTGGGATCCATTGAGGCATCTGCCCCACTATCTTAATAGCCTCATGGTATGCCTCTCTGTCACCACGAACCAGTCCGATGTTGTCTATCGTTCCGTCTTGTTTGATGCGGAACTGTACATAGGCCCGCTTGCCTACTACAGAAGCGTCATTCTGTAAAGCCTCAGCCACATGTTGCTGCACAAAAGCCTGCAAAGCAGGCATACCGCCAGGGAACTCCGGACTCTGAGAAAGATTGCTGTATTCGTTCCGATAGACATCGTTGACGTAGTCCTCGGAAGAAAGAGTGTCAGTGGCCTCTTCCTTGACTGCCAGTTCCTCTTTTGACTCCGCGGATTGCACATTGGTCACATCGGATGTTGGAATGCTTTCTGGTTGTTGTTCAGGCTGTGGGCTTGGCTGTGGTTTTTCCGTTGCCTTCTCTACTCTCTCCACTATTTCCCCTACCTTTTCATTTAGCTTAGGTGTAGCGAAAGCCGTCAGAACGACGAGTGTCGCAGGCAGGATATAGAGCACCTTGCTTCGCAACCAAGGGT
>JAFWTK010000281.1 GCA_017518935.1 Prevotella sp. | reverse complement strand
CTGCGCGCGGGCTGCGTCAGTCCTGGCGACACGAAGTCCCAGACGGCACCGCCGATGCTGCGCTCGTGGGTATAGATGGCGCGCCACATCTCGTCGAACATGCCGCCGCCGTTGCCGGCAACGGAGATATACTCATCCATGAACGACGGTCGCACGTCGCCATCGCCGTGTCGGCCCACCCTGAGGTCGAGTGCCAACGCAGTGGGATAGCGCGGACCGATGATATCCTCAGCCGGATGACTATAGGCATTGCCGCCATACATCCACCAGCGGGTGTGGTCGTATTTGCGGCCTTCGTCAATCACCTCGCCGATGTTGGGGCCCTCGCCGCTCTCGTTGCCGGCACTCCAGAACAGCACCGCAGGCTGGTTGCGGTCACGCAGCACCATACGGCGCACACGCTCCCTGTACATCGGTAAAAAACGTTTGTCGCCAGAAACCCATTCGGTGGCATGCGCCTCTACGCCTGCCTCGTCAATGATATACAGTCCGTAGCGGGCTGCATACTCCAGATAACGCGGCACAGGTGGATAGTGGCTGGTTCGCACGCCGTTGAAGCCAAATTGTTTTAGGATGGTCATATCCTTCTTGATGAGTTCGTCCGTAACAGCATGGCCGTTGTCGGGGTCTTGCATGTGAGAGCACTGCGCATTGACCTTCAGGGGCTTGCCGTTCAGGTAGAACACGTTGTTGCGCATCTCGGTCTCCTTGAAGCCCACATCCTGACGGGCATCCTCGGGCGTGCTTTCCGATAATCGCTTGCCAGTAGCGGCATCCACGAGATACATCTTGAGTTCATACAGATTCGGTGTCTCGGCCGTCCATTTTAAGGGGTTGGCAATATGTTTGCTCAAGTTAAGAGTCAATGTGCTGTTGCCTGCAAATGTTGCTGCCTGACTTTCTAATCGCGCCACTTCCTGACCGTCGGCACTAGTCAGGACAGCCTGAACCTTCAATGGTGTCCTTACCGGCTGCTCGTCATAACTTTTGACAGTCACCTCGATGTTCAAGTTAGCATTGCAGTAATCCTTGTCCAGATCGGTTGTCACATACCAGTCGAACAGACGGGTCTTAGGCGTGGCATAGAGATAGACATCGTCGAAGATGCCAGCCAGACGCCAGTAGTCCTGCCCTTCCAGATAATAGCCGTCGCTGTATTTCACGACCTTCATGGCCAGCGTGTTGCGACCTTTCTTCAGATACGGGGTGATATTGTACTCGGCAGGCTCCTGGGCTCCCTCGTTGTAACCCACCTCCTGACCGTTGATCCATAAGAACGAGGCTGACGCCACCTTCTCGAAGCGTAGGAAGACCTCTTCACCGTTCCATTCGGCAGGAATAGTGAATGTGGTGCGATAGGCTCCCGTGGGGTTATAGTCACGCGGGGTCATCGGTGGGTCGGCCTTGAACGGTGCGGCTACGTTACGGAACAGCGGGTCACCGTAGCCTCTCATCTCCCAATTCGACGGCACATCGATAGTGGCCCACTTCGAGTCAGAAAACTTCTCCTCGAAGAAGTTGCCTGGTATCTCCTGAGGTGTATCGCCATAGAAGAACTTCCACTTACCATTAAGTAGGATATGATGTCCCGGAATGTAATAGGCACGTGCATCCTCCTGTCCGTATTCAAATACGTCGAGGTTCTCGATGAAATAATACAGGTCGTCAAACCCTTTCTTCTCTGTCTGCGCCGATGTCGCCACCATGGTCGGTATCATCAGCAATGTCATGAATAACTTTCTCATAAGTTGATACGATTATATATCGTTATTGTACTAGTCTTTGCAACGCACATCGTATGGTGCATGGCTCCTTATTCTGCCGCAAATATACGATGAAAATCCTAAAGTGATGTCGTCTCGCCTTGGGATTTATAATTTATTAATAAAGTGGGCCAGAACTGTTCACCCGACAGCCCGGCGACGTAGCCGACCCATAGTATACAGGCGACTTCGAGGCCACATGGCACGATGGGGTGGAGGGACGTCAGGGACTATTAGATCTGTTGGTGAAGTAGAATGGCTTGTAATGTCTTCTGACGACCGATGGCTATCAGTTTTTCCGACTTGTCGAAGTCGAACCCGCCATAGCGGTTCATCTGAATATCCACAAGTATTTCGGGCTTCATCAGTTGAGCCATTAAGATAGAGTTCTGACGAATCATCAGCGAACTAGTACGCGAAAGCATCGTGTAGTAGTTAAATTCGATGTTGTCAGGTATCAGTCGATTGAGTATCTGGGCTTTCAGCGACTTATCGCGCTTGCGTCGCTCTGTCAGTTCACGCTGCGTTTCCCACTGGGCCTTGTAATCATGGCCACTCACGTCCACGCCAACAAGAATGTCACCTTCATGCCGCTTGACACGGTTCATGGGAATGGGATTCAGCACACCTCCGTCGATGAGAATCATTCCGTCGCGCTGCACAGGCTCATAGAATGTCGGAAGGGATATGCTGGCACGAATGGCATCGAACAGACTACCCTTGCGGAAAATGACTTCGCGGCCAGCCTTCCAGTCGGTGGCCACGGCGCAATAGGGTATG
>JAFWTK010000280.1 GCA_017518935.1 Prevotella sp. | reverse complement strand
GACGGGCTATCTTCTATATTCTTGTATATGGTATAAGCAGCCAGTGCCTCACTCACTGATTTAGGAATTATGAGCATTTCATTATTTTGACTTTCATACAATTCAAACAGTTTCTTCTTAATTTTATCGTTTGATGTGTGTATCAATACCATGATAGCAAGGTCCGAAAGTGTATCGTCGTTGAAATCCTCGTCTCCGGCGAATGCTTCGCACACCTTCTCCAAACGCGTAATCTCTTCATCATCGTATGGAACTACCAGCGTACGTTCCAAAAGGTTTTTCAGTTTTATCTCCATAGCCTTCTTACTTTTCCATTTCAGTCCATAACTTATTCCAAAGTCCTTCTTGCCGCACTTTTTCTAAAAAACGCATTACATTATAGTACTTCGGTACGCTTTCGTCATAAAATCCGGGAGAAAGCGTTTCTATTATTTGTCTTGCCTTACCATTATTGATAAGCCTTACCCTCACGACATGTTTTGTCACACCATCGGGCAGATTTGTAGTCTGTATCATATTAACACCCTTCCATTGATATTTAGGCAGTTTTACGGAATAATGCTGAGCCGTACGGTACTCAGTAAATGTAGAACCGTTCCAATACCGTTCCTGTAGATTCATTGTGAGATAGTCATCACCGTTACTATTATCAATATCCAATTCTACAATATTATAGACTGGACGGTAATTTTTTCCCATATTCATTTCGTCTGGTTGCAAAGCACCTGAAAAAACATGGATGCAGTTGTTTTCATTATCTGAATTGGCAATATGCACATGACCATAAAACTGCACATCATACAACTTATCCAATTCCATTTTCAGATTATCCCCTTCGTGAATGTAGGGCATCGGATGATGTACCATCATTATGTTTACGACTCCATCCTGACGTTTCGCAGCATTGTAAGCCAATTTAGGCAATAGCATTTTATGACCGTCCTTCCGTTCTTCAGTGTCGTCATAATCATACTTATCACTGTACAGCCCACTGTTCAACCCATATATCTTGATGGTATAGTCACCTATTTTAGCCAATTCATCCTCCCAGTACATCTTGTCGTCACCATCCGTGTATGCCGCATTGATGCCAAGTGTCTCGCTATTCATACGATTCATCAGCATCTCTGAACAGCCAAATTCATTAGCGAATTTATCATACTCCTTATATGGTGTAAACATCATGGAAGCAGAATGCATATCGGTTTGTAGCCAATTTGCCAGCACCTCGTCATGTTCTTTATCCTCACATATATGACTATTTATGAACTCACGAAATTTCTGAGGATGAGCAAACCAATTTTTATCGTGGTTGCCAGGTACTACGAACACATCTTCCTTTGTCAGACCTGTTTCATCCAATAGATCCTTCAGAAAAATTGTTGCCTTTTCGTATTCTTTCTCTCCTCCACTGAATGCTATATCCCCACAGATTAGAATACTATTATATGTGATTTCCTCCTGTCGAATGCCTCTCTTTATATCCTCAATAAGCCCTTCACGGATATGCTTAAAAGGGTCAACATCATTCAGTTTATCTTTCCAGTGGATATCAGATAATTGCAGTAGTCTTATCATATTATATTAATTGTTTCGAAAAATGCATCACAATAACGTGTCACTGATACCTTCGTATATTATTCTTTTAAAGAAATCAAGTCTGTCGTATACTGTCAATTTTGACGTTCGGGCATAAAAATCACTTTGTACTTCTACCGTCCTTCTTTCGCCCTTCGCAAGGTGTTGGCAAGGCCAAAGGGGGTGCTTTGTCTTTTATCAGGAAGCCATTACATTCGCTTTACCTTGACCTACGGTCGAGATGATTCTCGTTCGGCAATGCCTTAAAGCGAGCTTTTGTCATTGCTCTCACTTACCCATCACCTTGACTCACGGTCGAGGTGATTCACGCTCGGCAAACTAAAAGCGAGCTTTTGTTTGCTCTCACTTACGTATCACCTTCGCTTTAGATAGGTTTCACCTATACTGTTGAGTATATCTAGAAGCAGGGTGATTGCTTTCTAAAAGCAATGTAAAGGCTAAAAAAGTTTTTTTTCTTAATGTTTTTTTTTTTTTAAAGAAACAGATTTCTCAACCACCCCAACCCCTCCTTGCAGTAATGAGGGGCTTCAACCTTTACCCCAAACCCCTTTCCCTCTCCAGGGAAGGGGCTTTTACCTTCTTTTCTCTGGCGCAGAGAAAGAAGCAAAGAAACTTTTTTTCATTCATTCTCTGGCGCAGAGAACGAACCAAGAGACATCCACCTATCCCAAACCCTTCCCTATATGGAAGGACTTAGATCAGGTGCCGACATTGCGGCACTTTTCACTAAGGTAAACAGGACCATCAAAGATCCTGTTTGAATTGTTATATCTGTCACCATCCGAAGATATCGGAATGCGTGCCAGTCTGCAAGAACAGCAGTGTAAGTTCATTGTCATTTTGCTCCCACGTCATCAGCCAATTGGGCTCGATGTGGCACTCCCACTGCCCCTTGTGGTTACCTTTCAGCGGGTGCGGATTATACTCAGCAGGCAGCGTGCCAGTGGCCTCAAGCAGATCCATCGCATCAGTTATCAACTTCATGTTAAGGCCACGCTTTATACAACGCCTGAAGTCTTTCTTGAAGCGCGTGGAGATCCTTACTGTATATGCCATACGTCAGAGTCCCATTTCTTTATAGAAGTCCTTAAGCGACACGTACTCAGTCACACGCCCGTGCTTGATATCATCCATTGCCTCCTTATAACCGGCCGTCTGGGTGATATCCTCGTTCTTGGCCTTGGGCTTGCGCTGCACCTTTACCGATGCCACGCCCTTGAGCAACTGACAGGCTTTCTTAATCTGAGTCAGCAGGCTCTCGTCCTGCACATCTAATACTATTGTTGCCATAATTTATATATTATTTGCTTTTTGAAAGACATCATACCTCAATGGACTCCACGAACTTCAAAGCCTAAGAGGAGATGTGGAGGAAGCGGGTGAAGAGGGCGAAGGGGTCGGGATGGTTGTCGATGAAGGCATCGAGGAGGCGGGTGGTACCGGACAGGGGAAGGATGTCGTAGTCGGCAATGGCAGCGGGGATGAGGACGCTGTGAGCGGACTGTAACAAGACTTCATCACCGGTGGAACGCATGCGTAGCGTGCAGGCACCCTCCAGACACATGGAGATGACGAAACTGTCGTACTTGCGGAGGTCGCGGTGGAAGGGCCTGGAGACCTCCATCACACGGACATCGAAATAGGGGGTGTCGATGACCTGAACAGCCCTGTTGGCCGGATCGACATACTCCGTGCGGTAGTTGGCCTCCACATGGAAGTCGAGGGCCTGCGCCGCCAGGTCGGTATGGAGTTCACGGGGCTTGCCGTCGATGCCGGGACGGCCGTAGTCGTAGATGCGGTAGGTGACATCGCTCGACTGCTGCACCTCAGCCAGCAGGATGCCGCCGCAGATGGCGTGGACACGGCCCGCAGGGAGGTAGAAGACATCACCGGCCTTGACGGGATGGTCGGCCAGGACCTCGGTGATGGTGCCGTCGGCAATGCGACGCTGATACTCGTCGGGCGTGATGGACGCCTTGAAGCCGGCATAGAGATGGGCCCCCTCCTCTGCCTGGATGATGTACCACATCTCGGACTTGCCCATCTTGCCGTGCAGACGCTGCGCCATCTCGTCGTTGGGGTGGACCTGGATGCTCAGGTCGTCGCGGGCATCGATGAACTTCACCAGGAGAGGCAGTTGGCCGTGATAGGTCTGACTGACCTTGTGGCCCAGGATGGCCTCGGGATGAGCGCGAATGACCGAGATGAGGTCAAGGCCCTGCCACTCGCCATTGCGGATGACGGAGGGGCTGGAGGGGACGGCACTGACTTCCCAACTTTCGCCAATGGGGTCGGAGGAAGGCGGCAGGCCCTTATAAGGCCTGAGGCGGTGGCCGCCCCAGACAACCTCGTGAAGGTTGGGCTCAAAGAGTAATGGGTAGATCAACCTATCTTATAGACATAAATTGTCGCGCAGATCATGACGAAGGCGAGGATGAGGACGATGATCTTCAACCACTTCTCGAGTTTGCGACGGAGGACAATCGCATTGAGACTGCGCTCCTTGAAACGGGTAGCACCATCCTTGTGGTGATGGTGATGATGGTGATGCTGATGTTGCTGTTGCTCTGCCATACTATTTCAGGATATTGTAGAGGAGGGAGGTGAGGGATACAAGAATACTGGTACCAGAGAACCAGAGACTGGTGGTCTGACCGACGGCAGAGTTGCGAGCCTTCACCTTGTTGGGCTCTACATAGACGATGTCGTTCTGCTGGAGATAGTAGTAGGGCGAACTGATGATGTTGGCATCGTTGAGGTTGATGGTGTGGATCTCCTTACGACCCTTGGCATCTTCACGGATGAGTTTGACCTTGTCGCGGACACCGTAGATGGTGAGGTCGCCGGCCTGGGCGAGGGCCTCGAGGATATTGATCTTCTCGTTGCCGACGGTGAACATACCGGGACGGTTGACTTCGCCGAGGACGGAGATCTTGTAGTTGGACATGCGGACCGTGACGACGGGGTTCTCAGCGGCGTTGAGGTAGGGCTTGATCTTGTCGTGGATCAACTGTTCACACATGGACTTGGTCAATCCACCGACCTCGATGGCACCCACCACCGGGAAATCGATGAAACCCTTGTTGTCGACCAGATAGGTCTGGAGGGAACCGCCAGTAGTATTGATGGTACCAGTGGAAGACAGTTTTTGACGCACGATGAGGTTGAAGGGCTCAGAGGCCTCGGGATTAATCGTGCTGACGGTGATGGTCAGAATGTCCTTGGGCATGATGCGGGCATCATAGAGGTATTCTGAACGGGTGAAGTCGATCTCTTCGCTGTTTTGGAGGTAAGCGATGTTCTTGACGCTGCCGCAGGAGGAGAGCAGGAGTGATACTAATGTAAGTGATATTAAATATTGAAGTTTTTTCATTGTTGCAAACTATTTAAATTAGGAATTAGAAATTAGAAATTAGGAATTAATTTTAAATTATCAACTCTTAATTCTAAATTATTAATTATTAATTAATTAGAAGGGCCACCAGGATTTCTTGTGGGGACGGGAGGAGGTGGAGTGGCTGTAGTTGGACGTGTAGTCGTAGTCCATCTTACCTGCGTAGGCCTCATCGATGAGGTGACGCCATTTCTTGCCACGGGAGACCATGCGGTAGATGGTACCCCAGTCGGGGAGGCCACCTATGTTGCGGTCGTCGATAAAGAGGTCTGCCTTCAACTTACGCGTGAAGTGGGGGTTGTTGTCGAGCGTCTCCTCGGGATAGTCGCGGTTGGCAGCATAGAACTCCACGCCACGCTCGCGGCACCACTGCAGGGCCTCGTCCAGGAGTTCGCCCTCGCGACAGGACCACAGCACCAGGCGGTGGCGGTCGGCAATGAGCATCTTCAGCGTCTCAATGGCAAAGGGGCGCTCCGCACCGATCTCCGGGTACTTGTTTTCGACAATTGTTCCATCGAAATCAACTGCAATGACCATAATTAATTAGTAATTAATAATTAGTAATGAGTAATTAGTAATTATGATTACTTTTTGATGGAGTCATCGTCCTTGTTGCCGTAATGGGATTCAGCGTATTGGCCGTAGTTGCCATAGTTGCCGTAGTTGCCGTAGCCATAGCGGCCGTAGCCGTAGCGGCCATAGCCATAGCGGCCGTACTTGCCGTAGGCACCGTAGCCATAGTAGTAGCCGTACTTGCGGCGCGACATGTCGATACCGTTGAGTACCACGCAGGGATTTGGCATCTTGCCTTCCTTGGCCAGGGTGTTGAGCAGGCCGAAGGAAGACTTCGGAGTGTAGTCAGCACGGCAGACGAAGACCGTCATGTCAGCATGCTGGCCAATCTGGAGCGTATCCGTCACCAGTCCGACAGGAGCCGTATCGAAGATCACATAGTCATAGGTCTCACGCAGGACATTCACCACATCGGCAAAGTTCTCACGCGCCAGCAACTCCGTGGGGTTGGGGGGCACAGGACCAGCCAGGAGCAGGTCGAGGTTGTCGTTGACGCCCGACTTCTGGATCTGGCTCTTCACCGACAGGGCGGTGATCTTGTCCATGGTCAGCAGCGACGTCATGCCCTCGAAACGGTCGGAGACACCGAAGAGACGGCCAAGGGCGGGTTTACGGATATCGAGACCGCAGAGGATGACCTTCTTGCCGAGGAGGGCGAACGACACCGCCAGGTTGGCCGCATTGAACGTCTTTCCCTCGCCCGAGGTGCTGGAGGTGAAGAGGATCACCTTCTCGTTGCCCTTGAGCATGAACTGGATATTGGTACGCATGGAGCGGAAGATCTCGTCGATCTGGTTGTTCTTGTTGGCCTGCACCACGATGCCCGCCTTCTGCTTCACATTGTCGGAAGCCACGGCCACGTCGGCAATGATGGGCAGGTCGGTGAGGCGTGCCACATCCTCGTGACCCTCGATCTTATAACGGAAGAGGGAGATGAGGAAGATGAGCGCCAGGGGCACGCCCACGCCCAGGAGCAGGGCTGCCAGGAGGATGATCATCTTCTTGGGGCTGACCTGACCACCAAAGAGGGGCTCGTCGATGAGTTTACCATTGTCTGCGGTAGCCGCAAGGGCGATGCTATTCTCCTCACGTTTCTGCAGGAGGAGCATATAGAGGGTGGCCTTCACATCCTGTTGGCGACCCACCTGTGCCAAGATGCGCTCCTGGACAGGGGCGGCAGAGACGCGGCCCTGGAACTTGGAGAACTGTGACTGGATGCCCTGGCGCTGGATGTCGGCCGAGCGACGGGCCTGCATGAGGGCCGTCTGGATGCTCTGCTGCAACTCGTCGATGGTGGCGGTAAGTGTCTGCACCTGCGGGGCCTGTTCACTGGCCGCCTTCAACAGACGGTTACGATCCTGCACGGCCTTGTTGTAGTTGTTGATGAGGGTCGTCGATGCCCCGTCAGTCACACCCACATTCGAGGGGATGATCTGGTATTTGTTCTGGGGGTTGTTGACGAAGTCACGCATATAGTCGAGCATCTGCACCTGGGCGTTGGCCTCAGAGAGACGAGCCGAGAACTCGTTGGACATCTGCACCGACTGGGAAGCGTCAGCCAGGGAGGTCACGGCATTCTGCTGCTTGAACTTCTCAATCTGACTCTCCGTGGAGCCGAGTTCCTGGTTGATCTTGTTCATACGGTCGTTGATGAACTCCTCCGTGCGCAGGGCCACCTCGTTCTTGTCAGCATTGGCCTGACGGTTGTAGCAGACGGTCAACTGGCGCAGCACGTCGAGACCGCGACGGTAGTTCTTGTCCTTCAGCGTTATCTCGGCAATGGAGGTCATCTTCGAGGTTGGGGCAACGGTAAGGCGCGACAGGTACTCCGTGGCCACGGCCATCGGAGGACGGATGGTGACCAGGTAGGTGGTGCCTTCAGCCAACTCCTTGTTGGGTGCTGCCGTCATGGTGATGGTACCGAGTACGGTCTTGAAGGTGGCGGGGAGCGACTTTGCCCGACGGGTGAACGACTCTGCCACATTGCCGTTGTCCAGTGCCTGGCCGTCGATGATATAGTCAGTGCCCTCGCGCCACAGACTCATCTGGAGCGACTGTGACTTCTCCAGCAGGACATAGTCGAGCGAGTCGAGGTGCTCGGGGTCGAGGTCGATGTTCACCGGTTGGGTCTGGTAGATGATGGGGTTCGTGATGCGACCCTTCGTACGGTACTCCGTATAGATCTTCAGATCCTTCACCACATCACGCAACAGGATGCGCGACTGGATGACCTCCACCTCGTTCTCGATACCGGTAGAGTTGGTCAGGAAGCCCAGGTCCTCCACGTTGGAGAGCATCTGAGCCGGGTTCTTCTTCTTGCTCTCATCCTTGATGAGCATCCGCGACGACACCTGGTAGACCGGTTCGGTATAGCGGAGATAGATAAGGGCGCCGCACAAAAAGATGATGAGCGACAACAGGAACCATTGCCAGTTGAGCACCAGCACTGCAAACAGATTGGAGAAACTGAACCAGGAATTGCTCTTTCCATCCTGGCTCTCTTCCAATAAGTCCTCGAGTTCGTCGAGTCTGATTTTCTTTTCTTCTGTCATAATGAATTAATTGTTTTATTGTTCGATTTTTTACTTCTTTCCACGCCTACGGCCTCGTCAGCGACCCTCGCTGACGCCACTACAGGGCAATTGATTCTTTGTTTCCATCATTTCTATATTCTAGGAAACTGGGCTGCAAAGGTACGAAAAAGTTTTGAATTAAAAGAAAAACCGAAAAAAAAACCGGCGTTTTTATATATTTTTATTGGTTCGCGCACGCATAAAGTGCCTGAAGAATGCCGAGCGACTTCAGTTCGGGGAAATCCGGCAGGTGGAGACGATAGTAGCAGAGGGCGATCTCCAGGAGACGGTTGCGCGCCACATGCGAGAGTCGGTAGAGGTGCATCGTCGGGTAGTCCATGCGCATCATCACCTGCACCTTCTCCGCCTCCTGCGGCATGAGGTAGTCACGGTGCAACGGGGGCCGGGCCGTGAAGACACTCTCCCGCAGGTCGAAGTAGTCGCCCGACACATAATGGTCCAGATTCGGGTAGAAGCCCAAGAAGCGACTCAGGCGCATGAGGAACACCAGGTGGAAATTGGCGAAGTGGTCTGACTGGCCGTCGAGCCACAGGAGACTGTTGGCAATATAGTCGTAGAGGGGCGCGTTCTGCTGTTCCCCCCGCAGGGCGTGGTACAGGAACTCCGCCAGGAACAGGGAGATGGCGCATTTGTGCGGGTCGAAGGGGATGGTGGCGAAGGGGGCGGCCAACCGGACGTCGCGGACCTTCTGCAACTGTGCCTTCGGTCGGATGTCAGCCTCGATCTCCAAGAGCGTCAGGGGCTGGAAATACTGTTTTCGCACTTTGGCCTTCGGTGACTTGGGCAGACTGACGATAAACGAGAGTCTGCCATGCTGACGGGTGAACAGATCGACGATCAGTCGGGTCTCACCGTACTTGATGGCATGGAGCACCAGGGCGCTGGTCGTTGTGAGCACTTTCTGCGGAACTTTGGTGCAAAGGTACGAAAAAGAAGTGAGAAGTGAGAAGTGAAAAGCGAAAAGTTGGGGGGAGAAAGGCATTTTTTTTCGATTTTTTTTGGTTAATTGAGAAAAAAGCAGTACCTTTGCACCCGCTTTTTGTCAAAAGCATGTTTTCCCATTGGTCCCTTCGTCTATCGGTTAGGACGAGAGATTTTCATTCTCTAAAGAGGAGTTCGACTCTCCTAGGGACTACGAAAAAACTTTAAATCTGCCATCTGCACAGCCAAGTGCTACTCGCAAGGGGAATGGTGGCAGAGGGCTTCCACAAGGGAGTCTGCCCAGGGCAGCCGTCTGACGCAAGACCCAAAGGCTTTAGAGAATTAATAATTAATAATTAAAAATTAACAATTTAAAAAAGAAATGGCAAATCACAAATCATCCGTGAAGCGGATCCGCCAGACAGAGAAGCGGGCCCTCCACAACCACTACTACGCAAAGACGATGCGTAACGCTGTGCGCAAACTGCGCGCGATGACCAACAAGGAAGAGGCAGTGGCCCTGTATCCGAAAGTTCAGAAAATGCTTGACAAACTGACAAAGACGAACATCATCCACAAGAACAAGGCTGCCAACCTCAAGTCGAGTCTGGCAAAACACATCAACAAGTTGTAAGACTTCCAATAATTCAAAGGTCAAAAAGTGTTTTTATGATAGGCCGCAGTCCGCAGAGGGACTGCGGTTTTCTTTTTTTTATAGTTTTTTTGCAGATAAACCAAGTTTATCTGAGATTTTTTTTGTACCTTTGCACACAAAATAGGAAATCGGAAATTAGTAAATCGAAAAGAAATAATGACAGACGAACAACTGAACCAGGAACAGAATTATTCCGCGAGTAACATTCAGGTGCTTGAGGGCTTGGAGGCCGTGCGCAAGCGCCCCGCCATGTATATCGGTGACATCAGTGAGAAAGGACTCCACCATCTGGTCAACGAGACCGTTGACAACTCCATCGACGAGGCGATGGCCGGCTACTGTACCCATATCGAGGTCACCATCAACGAAGACAACTCCATCACCGTCATGGACAACGGCCGTGGCATCCCCGTCGACGAGCACGAGAAGATGCACAAGAGCGCCCTCGAGGTGGTGATGACGGTGCTCCATGCGGGCGGTAAGTTCGACAAGGGCTCCTACAAGGTGTCAGGCGGTCTGCACGGTGTGGGTGTATCCTGTGTGAACGCCCTCTCCACCCGTATGATGTCGCAGGTGTTCCGCAACGGACATATCTACCAGCAGGAATACGAGAAGGGCAAGCCCCTCTACGACGTGAAGATCGTGGGCGACACCGACAAGACCGGTACCCGTCAGCAGTTCTGGCCCGACGGCACCATCTTCACCACCACGGAATACAAATACGACATCATCGCCCGTCGGATGCGTGAACTGGCCTACCTGAATGCCGGCATCACCATCACGCTCACCGACCTGCGTCCCGATGAAGAGGGTAACCTGAAGCAGCCCGAGGTGTTCCACGCCAAGGACGGCCTGAAAGAGTTCGTGCGCTATGTGGACCGTCACCGCACGCACCTCGTCGATGACGTCATCTACCTGAAGACCGAGAAGCAGGGCATCCCCATCGAGGTGGCCGTAATGTACAACACGGACTACTCGGAGAATATCCACTCCTACGTGAACAATATCAATACGATTGAGGGCGGAACCCACCTGGCTGGTTTCCGCGCTGCCCTCACCCGTACTTTGAAGAAATACGCAGACAGCGACCCACAGATCTCGAAGCAGATCGAGAAAGCCAAGATTGAAATTGCACCCGAAGACTTCCGCGAGGGCCTTACAGCAGTGATTAGCATTAAGGTGGCCGAGCCCCAGTTCGAGGGACAGACGAAAACGAAGCTCGGCAACTCTGAGGTCGCTGGTGCCGTACAGCAGGCTGTGGGCGAGGCGCT
>JAFWTK010000279.1 GCA_017518935.1 Prevotella sp. | reverse complement strand
GGTCTTTTCTCCCGTGCTGGAGATGCTGCGCCAGTTACGCATCCATCCCCACGGTTTCTCGAAGTACTGCATGGGGTCGGCACTCACCAATCCCCAGTTGCCTGTCAACCGTTTCAAGACAAAGTTGCGTGACATTGACATCATCATGAATATAAAACATTAAAAAACCAAAAAGAATATGGACACTGTATTTACTGCCGAATTCGCCCAGGCGATGGTGAAATTCCTGATTTGTATCGTCGTCAACTGGATCATCATCTTCCAGTTGTATTTCCGCAAAAGTCATCGTCGTGACTTCTCATTCACCTTCATGCTCATGTCAATCGCCATCTATTTCCTCGTGTTCTTCATGATGGGAATGGAGCGAGGCAAGGCCACGATGGGTGTAGGACTCGGACTGTTCGGTATCTTCAGTATCATGCGTTACCGCACCGATGCCATGCCGGTTCGCGAGATGACCTATCTGTTCCTCATCATCTGTCTGTCGGTGGTCCATGCCATGGCTTCGGAGTATATCGAACTCTTTGTCATTGACGCTATCGTACTGGCATCAGTCATGGGCTTTGAGATGACGATGAAGATCCAGCCCACGAAAATCATCCAGTACGACCGTGTGGAACTGGTGAAGCCTGACAAGCGTGAGGAACTGAAAGCCGATCTGGAGATGCGCACGGGTCTGAAGATCTTGAAGATCGACGTCGGCGGCATTGACTTCCTGAAGGATTCCGTGGTGATTCGTATCACCTACGAGAGTGATAACAGGAAGTACAATCGCTTTAATGGTATTGACGGACAATTCACAGTAAAGAAGTCACAATGGAACGAAGTGTAAGGTTAGCGCTGGTGTTGTCTGCACTGCTCCTGTCATCGTTGGGAGTGAGGGCTGAAGGCGATGACTTCGGCATCTGGACGGAGTTGAATGTTGAAAAGAAACTGACGAACAGGATCAGTCTGGAGTTATTTGGAGAGAACCGTTCGCGTAATAGTCACGAGACTGTTGACCGATGGAGTGTCGGTCTGGGTGCCAGTTACAAACTGACGAACTGGCTGAAGGCCTCTGCCGACTACACATACCTCTATGATCATAATGAGAAATGGAATGACAAGCAGACGAAGGTGGCCAATTTCTGGGGGTCTCGCCATCGTGTCAACGTGGTACTGACGGGCTCCGTCGACTTTGGCCGTCTCAGTGTGTCGCTCCGTGAGCGCTGGCAGTACACCTATCGTCCGGAGCAGACCGTGGAGCGCACCAAGGTCTCTAACGGCAAGGTAGAGGAAAAGACCTACAATGGCAAGGCTAAGAGTGTCTGGCGCAACCGTCTTCAACTGAAGTACAAGTTGACTAGTATGTGGCGCCCCTACGTCAACGGCGAGACATTTCTGGCAGGGAGTGGTATTGAGAAGTATCGTCTGTCGGCAGGTACGGAGATCCGTGTTTCCAAGAAACATTCTTTCGACGTGAAATACCTGTTGCAGAAGTCGTGCGGTGATGACGATGACGAGGGCGACCGTCATGTCCTTGATTTTGGCTATACGTTTAAGTTCTAATTTTTATATTGGAGATGATAAAGAGAATATTTTTCATGATGGTGGCGCTGGCGGTCTGTATGGCTGTTGGTGCACAGAGTGCCGACAAACTCTACAGGGATGGTAAGGCACTCTATGATGCCAAGAAATACACGGAGGCCGTGCCGAAGTTGAAGGCTGCCGCCGAGAAGGGACATAAGAAGGCGCAGTATCGTCTGGGTCGTTGCTATGACAAAGGTCATGGTGTGGCAGAGAATGATGTGCAGGCCTTCAAGTGGTATTCCAAGTCGGCCGCTCAGGAGTATGCCAAGGCTCAGTATGCCGTTGGCAAATGCTACAAGGACGGAAAGGGTGTGGAGAAAGACCGCAAGAAAGCAGTTGCCTGGTTTTCAAAGGCTGCCAAGCAGGACAATGCCGACGGGCAGTACGCCTTAGGCAAGAGTTATCTGAAGGGCAAAGGTATTGAAGCCGACGAGAAGAAGGCCAAGTCATGGCTTTCCAAGGCCGTCAACAACCCCAAGGATGGTCCTGAAATCCTGGCTAAGATCCGCGAAGAAGCAGCCGCTGGCGATGAGGATGCCAAACGGATACTGAAACTAATCGGAAAATGAAAAGATACAAATCCCTGCCACTTGGCGGGGATTTGCATTTATACCATTAGTCTTCCGGATTACCCTTATAGTGGAATTCCTTGACGGGAGGATTCACGCCGAGGTCGTGATCGTCGAGGACACCGTTACGGAGGATGGCCTTGTTGAAGTCACCGTGCATCTTACCGATGTAAAGCAGCAGGTCGCTATAGGTAACTGTGGGAAGCACCAGACCGTAGGCACCCCAGGCCACACGTACGCCCTCTGGATGGACATTATTGTGAATATAGGCCGTACGGAAGAAGGTGTGGTCATGGATTTCCATCCGATTGTACTTCTTCAGTCCTGCCATCAGGTCAGGGTTAATCTGAGTGGTGTCGGCAGTCGTGAAGACATGTGCGAAATTCGACATGTAGTCATCGATCTTGTCGCCCTTGATGCTGTCGTTGTTTTCAATACATTCAAGGATGCCATCTGTGGTATCTGCAATCATGGTGGTCTTGCTGGGCTTGGCAATGATGGCAATGAGTAGCAGGATAATGATTACAATGGCTAAGATGACCAGTTTTCCAAGGCAACTGTGATAGAATGCCTGGCCGACAGATTCTTTCTGTTTAAAGTTGTCGTCGCGATACATAATTTTTTAAATTTTGTTGTTATGGATTAAATTCATGAATTCCTCACGGGTCTTGGCTTGGTTGAAGGCACCGCAAAAGTCGCTGGTAGTGGTGATGCTGTTCTGCTTTTCCACACCGCGCATCTGCATGCACATATGACGGGCCTCGACAACAACCATCACGCCGAGGGGTTTCAGGGTCTCACGGATGCACTCCTTGATTTGAAGCGTCATACGTTCCTGTACCTGTAAACGGTGGCTGTAGATATCGACTACACGGGCAATCTTGGAGAGTCCTGTAATGTAGCCGTTGGGGATATAGGCCACATGAGCCTTTCCGTAGAAGGGCAACATATGGTGTTCGCAGAGGGAGAAGAAGTCGATGTCCTTGACAATGACCATCTGGGAGTAGTCCTCCTTGAAGAGTGCCTGTCGTAGTACCTCATGGGCATCTTCCTCATAGCCTCTGGTGAGTGTCTGCATGGCCTTGGCCACGCGCATAGGTGTCTTCACCAGTCCTTCGCGGCTTGGATCCTCACCAATGAGCGAGAGTATGTCACGGTAGTGCTCAGCGAGTTTGTCGAGTCCTTCTCTGTATGTTGTTTCCGGATTCATTCGGTGATGGCGTTTGATGGTTGGTCTGTGGGAGAAAGATACGGAACCGTGATCTTTCCCTTGACGATGATGGCTGATGAGTAGCCGAGATTCTTCACGGCACGCAGTTGTTGGTGGGCTTCTTCGTAGGTGCGGTAGTTACCCATGCGACAGATCCAGCGCGGAGAGTAGAAATGCACATAGACTGGCTCGCCAGGGAAGAGTGCATTGATCTCCCGGCCGATGCGCTCGGCTTTGATACGGGCATCGCGGGAGTTGCCTCCGGCATAGACCTGTACGCGGTAGCCGTTGACTTTGTAGCCGCCCTTCATCACTTTCTTGCGCCCATCGTCGATGAGCGTGGTGTCGGACTGCAGTTCTTTCTCCGCAACAACAGGATGCTGTGTGGTCCCGCTATCGGGTTTATGCTTTTGTTCGGTTGTAGCAGTGGCTTTGTTGTCTCCCTCCTTCTGGGAAGAGGCCTGAGACGTTGTGGTCTTTTGCTGTTGGGTGGATACTGCGGTTTGAGGACCGTTGACAAGTTCGTCGATGGCTTTTTCCTGTGTGATGGTGACCTTGCCTTCTCCCAACTTCTCCTCCTGGAGCCTCTGGGTGAAGGTTGTCTGTGCGCTGGCTGCAAGGATGCAGCCAGCGCACAACAGCCATATAGTTACTATGCGTTTCACTTCTTCCAAGCGTCGATGATACCCTTGAAGTCGGCAGCCTTCAATGAAGCACCGCCGATGAGACCACCGTCGATGTCGGGCTTAGCGAACAGTTCAGGAGCGTTCGAGGCCTTGCAACTACCACCATATAGGATGGTAGTATCGTCGGCCACAGCCTGACCGTACTTCTCGGCGATGATGCTGCGGATGTAAGCGTGAATCTCCTCAGCCTGCTCAGCGGTAGCGGTCTTGCCGGTACCGATGGCCCAGATGGGCTCGTAGGCGATAACAACCTTGCGGAAATCCTCCTCAGAGAGGTTGAACACAGAGCCTTCGAGTTCTGCCTTCACCACCTCATTCTGCTTGCCTGCCTCGCGCTCTTCCAGACTCTCACCGATACAGAAGATCACTTTCAGGTCGTTCTTCTGAGCCAGCAGCACCTTCTCTTTCAGAATCTCAGGAGTCTCCTTGTAATACTCACGACGCTCAGAGTGACCCAGGATCACATACTGGGCACCAGTGCTCTTTACCATCTCAGCACTAACCTCACCAGTGTAGGCTCCCTTCTCCTTGTCGGCACAGTTCTCCGCACCCAGACCGATGATGTCCTGGTCGAGGAACTGTGCGATGCTTGCAAGATGGATGAATGGGGTGCAGATCACTACACCACAGTTGGGCTTGTCTGCCTTCAATGTCTCGTTTAACTCTTTTGCCAGAGCAATACCATCCTGGAGATTCATGTTCATCTTCCAGTTTCCTGCTACAATTTTCTTTCTCATAATGTTTTTACTTTTTTTAAATATAAAACTTTGTTCTTTTGGATTCTTCATTAATTTGGTCTTCCGTTGTATCCATTTGGTCCATGCCCAGAGGCGGTCTGCCAACGTAAGTAGGACCAACGGGAGGACAAACCACATCAGTATCTTTGCAATCTTACCCGGGACGCTGTCAGTCTGCACCTGTCCGTGGACCAGTTGCTCAAGCGGCTTGGCATACTGTTCTTCCTTGATGACAGGCAGGTTATTATGACTCCATTTATGCAAGACGGTGCCCTGCTTCAGCAGTACCAGTCCCGGATTGCTGCGGATGATAGTCTTCAGGGTGATCTCGTCCGTCGAGCAGAAGGGATAGTCGGCACCGGTCATCTCCTGCCAGCGACTGATGGCTTTGTCTGTACTTGCCGTGAGGCAGTAGAAGGGGTAACCCTGTTCCTTGCTGTATTCGTACATCTGGTTGATGAGGTCGAGTTGTGAGTCGTCGGCATTTTCCAGGTGTGGAGATATCAGCAGGAAGGTGTATCCCTGATGGCTCAGCACCTCCTCGGTAATGTCCTCTCCCTCATTTGTCAGGATGGAGAAATCGTGTATGGGTGGCACGTAGCCCTCAGCCGTCTGAACGGTCTTCGAGTCGATGAACGTCCAGGTGGAGTCGGGGTAGTTGTCTGTCGTGAACTCCTGTCGCAGCCCGTCTTTTTCCAGAATGAAGGTGGTCTCAAACTGTGGCAACGGTGCCCCCTCTGGAACCTCCATGCCTTCCTGGATGTTGACTCCCACGTGATAGGGGCGGAAGTCGAACAGGGGCAGGTCATAGAGACACCATCCTGCAATGAAGAGGATGAACAGCGTGGAGAAGTTGAACACGATCCACTGGCTGCTTGCGCTGATGAGCCTGATCATATCCGTCGGCCATCGCCAGATGATGAGGGTAGCCGCCAGCAGCACCATGTTCTTCCAGAAGGTCTGCCAGTTTGTCAGCACGATGGCATCGCCGAAGCACCCGCAGTCGCTGATGGGGTTTTCGATGGCCAGCCACAGTGTGAGAGCAGTCATCACCACCATGATGGCGAGTGTGAGTTTCGACACCAGTCGTCTGTGGATAGCAAACAGCAGGCAGATGCCTATCATGAACTCGACGGCTAGCAGTACTACCGATGCTCCTAAAGTCAGGAAATCGGGCATCCACTGTCCTAAGCCCATTGCCGTCAGGTAGTCGCTGATCTTGTACTTCGTGCCCAGCGGATCCACTGCCTTCACAAATCCTGAGAGGATGAAGGTCAGGGCCAGCAGCAGCCGTGCAATGTTGACAACGATCTTCCTCATGCCCGATGTTCTGCCGTATTAGTCCTCCGTTAATTGAATGACGCCAAAGATCGCATAGTTGATGATGTCCATATAGTTGGAGTCGATGCCCTCGCTGACGAGTGTCTCGCCCTGCAGGTTCTCGATTTCCTTGATGCGCTCGATTTTGGTGAGGATGAAGTCCGTATACGAACTGACCCTCATCGAGCGCCACGCCTCGTCGTAGTCGTGGTTCTTGCGCTTCATCAGTTCCAGTGCCTCATGGGCATACTGGTCGTAGAGGCGCATCGCCTCCTCATTGGTGATATCCACGATGTCGGCAAATCCCTTGTTGAGTTGAATCAACCCCACGATACCGTAGTTGATAAGTGCGATGAACTCTGGGCGTATGCCCTCGCCCACCATGCTCTCCTTCTTGATTTCCAGCGAGCGGATGCGCTTCGCCTTGATGAACAGTTGGTCGGTCAGGGCCGTGGGACGCAGAATGCGCCACGATGCCTTGTAGTCGTGCAATTTCTTCTCAAACAGACTTCGGCATTCCGCCATAGCCTGCTCAAATTGGGCGTTTGTTTTCTCCAAATTGGCCATATCGGGTGCAAAGGTACAAAAAAAAGTGAAAAGTGGAAAGT
>JAFWTK010000001.1 GCA_017518935.1 Prevotella sp. | reverse complement strand
TGCCAAGGACGATGACGGTTTCGACAATGGTCAGTGGCTCAATTCGCCTGTTACGTCAGCCACCGTCAAGTTGGAACCCGGCGTGCTGTATTCCTTCCGTGTGGCAGCCGTCAACGACGGCGGCGAGAGTTTCCCCAGCGAGGTGGTGTCAGCGCTCTACAACCCAACAGCCAAGAAAAAGATACTGATTGTCAATGGGTTCCATCGTCTCGCTTCACCTGAGGTGGAAGACGGACTAGTGAGTCAGGGATTCCATCTGGAAGAAGACCTTGGCGTGAGTTACGGACTGACAGCCGGTTGGCGAGGGTTCCAGAAGAACTTCGACCGTACCAAGGCTGGCAAGGAAGGTTCTGGCGGGTTAGGTTTCACCAACGACTCCTTGGCAGGTCATTTCTTTGCTGGCAATGACTTCAACTATATTCGCACCCATGCGAAGGCCATAGCCGCCGCCAACCGCTATAGCATAGCCAGTTGTTCGTCAGGTGCCCTCGAGAACGGTCCTGTGCCTACTGCCGACTATGCCCTCATCGACCTCATTCTCGGACTGGAACGCAACGACGGCTACTCACTGGGTCAGTACAAGACCTTTACACCTGGACTACAAGACCGTCTGCGCACCTATACCTCGCAGGGCGGTGCACTGCTGGTCAGCGGCAGTTACATCGGTCGCGACATGCTCTCGCAGCAAGACCGTCAGTTCCTGCATCAAGTACTGAAATGCCAATACGGTGGCACCAATACCGACTCGTTGCAGAACGATACCATCCAGGGATTAGGTCTCACCTTCACCTTCCACCGTCAGCCCACCCACCTGCATTACGCAGCACAGCATCCAGACAACCTGCTCCCCGTTGATCCCGCCTTCGCTGCCATGAAATACGGCGACAACCAGTCGGCCTGCGTGGCATACAGCAGTGTTGACTACCGTGTGCTCACCATGGGATTCCCCTTCGAGTGCATCTGCGAGGAACAGCGGCGCGAAGCCATCATGCGAGGCATCTTAAATTTCCTATTACAATAATAATCACTAAAACCTATACGTATATGAAAATTCAAGCGAACTCATCAGGAACCAGAAGTATCGATGTGAAGGAAGAGCACCTGCACACCATCGAGAAGTACCAACTCTTCCGTGACCTCATCGACTCCAACGGCTATGTCGACGAACAAGTACTCGACAAGTTGAAACTTAATATCCGTGCCCTGCTCGAATCACAGGCCGGACTCGACAAGGATCTCCTCGACCTCTGTCTCGACGTGATCTATCACCCTAACATGAAGGCATTCGGTCTGCAGCAACTCGTGCTCCAATACATCAACTGGAAGAACCTGGGTAACGAGAACCTTGGCATGACGACACGTGCATTCCAAGGAACACCCTTCAATTGATGGATTACAGGCTGACGGATTATCTGCCAACGACGAAGAAGGAGTTGGAACTACGGGGATGGGATGAAGTAGATGTCATCCTGTTCTCGGCTGATGCCTACGTCGACCATCCGTCGTTTGGCGCTGCTGTCATCGGAAGGACGCTGGAGGCAGCAGGCTATCGCGTGGCCATCGTGCCACAGCCAGACTGGCATGGCGACTTCCGCGACTTCAAGAAACTTGGCCGACCCCGTCTCTTCTTCGGTGTTGCTCCAGGTTGTATGGACTCGATGGTAAACAAGTACACTGCCAACCGCCGTCTGCGTTCCGAAGATGCGTATAGTCCCGACGGGCGCCACGACATGCGACCGGAATACCCCACCATTGTCTATACCAAGATTCTGAAGCAACTCTTTCCCGATGTGCCCGTCATCCTCGGAGGCATAGAAGCCTCCATGCGCCGCCTCACCCACTACGACTACTGGCAGGATCAACTACGCCCCTGCATCCTCTGTGACTCGGGGGCCGACATGATCACTTACGGCATGGGCGAAAAGACCACCCTCGAACTCGCCCGTCAACTGAATGATTCCCCTCTGATCATTCCCCGCGACATCCCGCAGACCGTCTATCTCGCCCGTAAGGAGGATATCCCCGGCGGTATCCGTGAAGACGATATCATGCTGCACAGTCATGAGGAATGCCTGCGCAACAAACGTGCCCAGGCTGAGAATTTCCGCCATATTGAGGAGCAATCGAACATGATGCATGCCAATCGACTGCTACAGGGCATCAAAGACCGCTTCGTTGTCGTCAATCCCCCCTACCCGCCGATGACCACCGAGGAACTCGATGCCTCGTTTGACCTGCCCTACACCCGCCTACCGCACCCCAAATACAAAGGCAAGCGCATCCCTGCCTTCGAGATGATTAAGTTCTCGGTCAATATCCACCGTGGATGCTTCGGCGGCTGTGCCTTCTGCACCATCTCCGCACATCAGGGCAAGTTCATCACCTGCCGTTCCAAGGAGAGTATCCTCAAAGAAGTGAAGCAAGTGATGCAGATGCCCGACTTCAAGGGTTACCTCAGCGACCTCGGCGGTCCCTCAGCCAATATGTATGGCATGGGAGGACGAAATAAAAACGCCTGTGAGAAATGTAAGCGGCCCAGTTGCATCCATCCCCAGATCTGTCCGAACCTCGACACCAACCACAGTAAACTCCTCGACATTTACCACGCCGTCGATGCCCTGCCCGGCATCAAGAAGAGTTTCATCGGCAGTGGCGTGCGCTATGACCTCTTACTCTACCGCAGCGAGGACGAGGCCGCCAACCGTGCCGCCCAGCAATACACCCGTGAACTCATCTGCCGCCACGTGTCCGGACGTCTGAAGGTGGCGCCGGAGCACACCAGCGACCGTGTGCTGCGTCTCATGCGCAAGCCCTCGTTCCAGCAGTTCTATGAGTTCAAGCGCATCTTCGACCGCATCAACCGCGAGGAACGTCTCAACCAGCAACTCATCCCCTACTTCATCTCGTCGCACCCGGGGTGTCAGGAGGCAGATATGGCAGAACTCGCCGTGCTCACCAAGGAACTTGACTTCCATCTGGAACAGGTGCAGGACTTCACGCCAACGCCGATGACCATCGCCACCGAGACATGGTATACGGGTTTCGATCCCTACACCCTCCAACCCGTGTTCTCCGCCAAGTCGCCTCGTGAAAAACTCGCCCAGCGGCAGTATTTCTTTTGGTACAAGCCCGAGGAGCGCCGTCATATCGAACAGAGTCTGCGCCGCATAGGTCGTCCCGACTTGATCAAAAAACTCTACCGCAAGTAAGTTTTCCTAGCAAATATTTGTCTGTTTGCAAAAAAATACCTACCTTTGCACCCACAAAACAAAAAAGGATGGTCTGGTAGCTCAGTTGGATAGAGCAACTGCCTTCTAAGCAGTAGGTCTCGGGTTCGAGCCCCGACCGGATCACCAGAAAGCCGCTGATATACCTCTAGGGAGCATACCAGCGGCTCTTTTTTTATTATTTCCATGCAAAAACGGAAATAAATCGCGATTAATTTGCATTTGTCGATAATTATTCGTAAGTTTGCAGCGTGAATTACTGAAATAATTTAGTAACAATATATAAGAAAGATGAATCTAAACGAGAAATTTGTCATCACAATTAACCGTGAACTCGGTAGTGGTGGCCGTACCGTTGGCAAGAAGTTAGCAGAAAAACTGGGTGTCCCATTCTATGACAAAGCTCTCATCAAGGCCCTTCAGGAGAAATACCACCTTACCGTGGAGGAGATTGAGAAATTGAAAGGCCGTAACCATGGTTGGTGGGCTGAATTCAAGCGTATGCTGAGCATCGGTGTGCAGCAGAGCGAGACAAAGTACTATCAGGTGGCAATCGGCGAGGAACCTGACCTGTTGACCACCGACGAAATATTCTTGGCCGAACAGGAGATTCTGAAAGGCATGGCCGCCGAAGAGTCGTGCATCATAGCCGGACGCAGCGGTTTTTACGTACTCCGCAATCACCCCAACCGCCTAAGCATCCTCATACAGGCCTCAATGGATTTCCGCGTGTCACGTGTAGCCCGCAAACAGGGCATCACTCCTGATGAGGCCCGCAAGACTATTGAGAAGGTGGACAAGATGCGTGAGAACTATATAAACAAGTACACCAAGACCTCTCGCTACGACACGCACAACTACGACCTAGTCATTTCGGCAGACGGCAAAACAGAGGATGAGATTGTCAAACTCATCCTTTCGTACATCGGACAGAATTAATTAATATTAAATTTATATGCCAGTTAAAATTCTCAGCGTCGACGACGAGATGGATCTCGAACTGCTGTTGACGCAATATTTCAGAAGACAAATCAGAAAGGGTGAATATGAGTTCAAATTCGCCCACAACGGCCTGGAAGCACTCACGATGCTACTCAAAGAGAAAGACTTCGACATCATCCTGAGTGATATTAATATGCCGGAGATGGACGGACTGACGTTGCTGACGAAGATCAACGAGATGCAGAACCCTGCCCTGAAGTGTATCATGGTGTCGGCCTACGGCGACATGGGTAACATCCGCCAGGCGATGAACAACGGTGCCTTTGACTTCGCCACGAAGCCTATTGACCTCGACGACCTAAGCGTGACCATCGAGAAGGCCATCGAGCATATCCGCTACATCAAGACGATGCAGCAGGAACACACGCAGTTGGAGTCGATCAAGGGCGATCTGGCGGTAGCCAGTGAGATACAGCAGGCCATTCTGCCGCGTATCTTCCCGCCATTCCCAGAGAATGCCCACCAGTTGGACATCGCCGCCTCGATGAATGCCGCCAAGGATGTGGGTGGCGACTTCTACGACTTCTTCCGCATCGACGAGGACCACATCGGTTTCGTGATTGCCGACGTGAGTGGCAAGGGCGTGCCTGCAGCCATCTTCATGGCCGTGAGCCGTACGCTCATCCGTGCCACCGGCATACGGGGCGCTGGGGCTGCCGAGTGCATGACTTACTCTAACAATCTGTTGGCGAAAGAGGCTGTGAACAGTATGTTCGTCACCGTGTTCTACGGCATCTATAACATCCAAACGGGTGAGGTGACCTACGCCAATGCGGGCCACAACCCACCCTACCTGATGAAAGCCAACGGCACCATCGAGCAGTTGCCTCTGTCGAAGGACATTGTGGCAGGCGCCATTGACGAATACGAGTTTTCGGACGAGAAATTGCAGTTGGAGCATGGCGACACGCTGCTGCTCTATACCGACGGTGTGACCGAGGCCACTGACAAAGACTACGCCGAATATGGCGAAGGACGTCTGGAAACCCTGTTGAAACAGCAGACGAAGGCTGACTGCCAGCAAATCATCGACAAGGTGAAAGAAGACGTGAAGGCATTTGTCGGTGATGCGGAGCAGAGCGATGATATCACATTGCTCGCCTTGAAGCGAAAGTGAGAAGAGAGAAGAGAGAAGTGAAAAGTGAGAAGTGAAAAGTGAAAGGAAAGAGCATCATAACGGGTTGTGCGGGCGTGCTGCTGGCAGGGCTGGCGGCATACGGCTTCTACGGTTGGGACGGTGAGCGCAAGACCGTAAAGGAGTTGGAGGCGCAGATTGAGGAACTGAAAGAGAAAGAAATGCGCTCGACTGTGGTCAAGAGCGTGAGTGCCCAGATGGAGGAGATCGCCAACGAGCAAAGAGAGATTTCCGACGAGAAGCGTGAAGAGGCGCTCCGGCAGACACGCGTGGCCAACGAGATGCGCCTCCGCTCAGAAATAGAACGGCAGAACGCCCTCGAAGCAGAGCGCAACGCCGTGGCCTCGGAGAAGAAGGCACTGGAGGCATCGGAAGTGGCGGAGAGTCAGCGACTCATGGCTGAGCACCAGCGCATACAGGCCGAGTTCTCGAAACGGAAGGCCGACACACTGAGTTACATCGCCCTGGGGCGCTCATTAGGCTCCATCAGCACCATCCAGGCGCAGGCCGGCAACGACGAGATGGCGAATATGCTGAGTTACGCCTCGTATCTCTACACCACACGCTACGGCGGCGACATCTACTATCCTGCCATCTTCCAGTCGCTCATGCAGATGAGTAAGAGTATGAACACGTGGTCGGAACATACGGGGGCCGTGATGAACATAGAATTTGTGCGTGGCTCGGACAATAAAATCATCAGCGCGAGCAACTACGGCGAGATCATCGCCACCGAGTGGCAAGGTAACCGGCTGGATGCAAAGGAACTCTTTAACGACAGCAAATATGACTTCCGCGACGTGGACAACGAGACCAACGGCAGCATCTTTGCCATCAGTCGCACAGGACATTTGGTGATCATACGCGAAGACCAGAAGACTCCCAAGATTCTCGAACTTAACGGCATCGGAAACCCCATGCGACTGCACCGTCTGCGCGACAACGCCATGCTGGCGGTAGGTGACAACGGTCTGGCACTCATCGACGAGAAACGTATGGTGGTCAGAACCACCAAGTCCCTACCCTTCCAGGTCATCTTCAGTGCAAGGAAGGATGCCGACATCGTGCTGTTCGACGACCAAGGCATGAGTCACATCCTGACAGGCCTCGACCAGTACTCCACCGAGAAAGTACCCGTCACAGGAAAGTTGACAGCCTACTGCTATTCGAAGGAATCAGGCATTGAAGCCTACGGCATGAGCGACGGCACCATCTGGACCGTCGACAAGGGAGGCAACGTGCATAAACTGATCGGTCACCGTTCACGTATCTCCAAACTGACGATGAATGGCCGTCTGCTCTATTCGTCGAGTTACGACGGCAGCGTGAAACTCTGGGTGCCTACCAACGAGAAGGTGGAGCCTATGACACTGGTGGAAATCAGCAACTGGATCATGCACTTCAACTTCGACTCGACCATGAAGACCTTCTGGATGGGCGACGTCAAGGGCAATCTGACGGCTGTGAACATCTCCGTTCCGCAGATGGTGGATGTGATCAGGAAGAAGATAAAACGTAACTTAACAACAGAAGAATGGAACTATTACATCGGACAAGACGTGCCATACGAGACGTTTGCACAATAATCTGCCTCTTTACATCCTTAACGGCAGGGGCACAGGGTATTCCCTTCATCCGTAACTTTACGGCGGAGG
>JAFWTK010000278.1 GCA_017518935.1 Prevotella sp. | reverse complement strand
TCCTCGCCATCGCCCTCCTTGAAGTCGAAGGTGGTGGGGATGGTGTCGAACGGCTCGAAGGTGAGCGTGAAGTCGCAACAGTTAATTTCGGTTCCATATTTCGCCCTGACGGTGTATGCTTTGGTTTGGGGCGTGATATTCTCGTCGAGCGCTATGCCGTCGGCTGCTGTCAGTTTGTATTTCTTACCGTTGGCAGTGAGGTAAGAATCATGGGCAATGTTGAACCAGAACCCTTTCTCTGTATAATATCGGAAACTGATGGTTGTGCCTTTGTTGCCGGCATCAACTTTCCTGATGGCAAGATTTGGATTATCATAATTGTCTTGCTTGGGACCATTCAAAGCCTCGGCAATTCCAAGGAAACAACCTGTTCCATAACCTGCCATCTCCCACAGAATACGGCCATCGGGCGACAATAATACGTAGAAAGGTACGGCATTAAAATCGTAATAGTGGCTCTTGATACCTCCTTGCTTGAACTTCTTGCCGTCATTCCAGTTCTTCCAAACAATCTTCTTGCTCCATTCGTGCGCTTGCCACTCTGAGATAGAATCCAAGTTAATGGCAACGATTTCAAGTCGGCCTTTCATCCGGTCATAGACCTCCAGCAACTCCGACTCTGCCTTTCGGCACGCTCCACAATGAAGATTCCAAAAGTCGAACAGCACATAGCGGTTATCGGCGAAGGCTTCAAACAGACGATGCTTGTTGCCTTGCATGTCGAATAGTTCTGCATCAACGGCTTTTTCTCCCACCTGCAGGATATGCAAAGTATCGACCGCCTCCAGTTCAGATCCTTTTTGTGAGTCCTTCGTGTTTTTGGATGTTTGCGTACAACCACAAATGAGTAATATACCAACGATTGAGATAATTGTAACCTGTATATATTTCTTGTTCATAACTTGGCTCATTAGATATTTATTTCAGGAAACTTCAATCGTATGAGTAAATATAAGGCTCAGTTTCGTCATCGATAAAACCAGAATAAAGGTAAAGGTTCTTACTGTCCTTGGACAACATGATTTCCTGTCCAAGCCTGTCAAGATGAATCACCCGCTGCTTGATGCCATCCCAGTCATACACCTCAACGGTATTGCCCCACGGAAAGGGGTCTTTCCTATCTATTTCCTCCATGATTTCGCCCTTGATAGTGGAATGCTTATAGAGCAGATATATCCTGTCATTGTCTGCGCAGCAATGTATCCGTTCGAGTGGTGGTGTCTTTGCTATTGGGAGACGGTCAGAATAGATATGGTTCAGGATATTCATTTTTGTGCCGTCAATAGTAAATATGAAAGCAAACTTTCCGGAATCATCCCAATACAGGAATCTGTCTTTACCATTCCCATTAATGCCGCTCCCTTGGGTATATACTATCAGTTTCTCCTCGTCCAGTACCTCCGGCGTGCTATCGTTGGGCCAATAGTCAAGCGGAGTGAATGTCTGGTTCTTAAAGTTGACGACAGAGAAAATGTGGTGTATATCATCTTTAGGCGTTCCTATCGTGAGAATGGTGGAGTCGGATAATATTACAAACTGATCACCACACAGCCAAAAAGGCAATTTCGAAAGGTCATACCTCTCCCAGTTATTCGGGTTCTTTATAGCGGTACTATTGTCTGTTTGTTTAATTTTCGTCAGAGAGGTCAGCAAAAAACTCGCCATGTCATCTTCAAAAGGATGATCAATAACATATAATGCTCCATCATCGTCCTGCGATAAGACCATATCCCCAAACTCATTCTGCCCATGTCCGTGGACCAATACCTTCTCTGCTTTCTGCCATTCTGTCCTTGTCAGTTTGCTTAAATAGAGGTTCCAGTCTCTATCCCAGGAGCAGATATCGTCCCCAAACATCCATTTGGGCCATTTTCCCTTATTCACGTCAGTTCTTACAAGTTGTCCCTCAAGAGACACTTCAAATTCTGCACTACTTTTGTCTGAACACGACATGAATGATGCCAGGCCGATCAGACATAAGAACAAGATACTTTTCTTCTTCATATTCGTTTTGTTTTTGATGATTTGTTTGATTTAATCCGATGGCAAAGTTAGTATGAATATATGAACCGCGCAAGGTTTTGAGGGGGAAATCGCCATCGGGGGCGTTGCATACTTTTTGAAGTTAATTGATTGGTAATAAGATATATAAGTAAAAACG
>JAFWTK010000277.1 GCA_017518935.1 Prevotella sp. | reverse complement strand
TGCTCAATGCTCCACTTCAGGATCCCGTGAAATACAAACTGATGGGCTATGAGGTAAGCCTCAGACATCAGGAGGCCGAAAGCATCGAGGTCGTGAATAGTGAGGAGTTAAGAGTGAAGAGTGAAGAATATGCTGCCGCCTCGACCTCTTCAGACACGAAGGATGGCGATTCTTCACTCCTCATTGACGCTGCACTCCATAAGGATGACTACCTGCAGCACGCTGCCTGGAAGGAACGCCGAACCATCAACGTGGCGCTCGTGGGCAATCCTAACTGCGGCAAGACCTCGCTTTTCAACTACGCCAGTGGCGCCCATGGACACGTGGGCAACTACAGCGGCGTCACCGTCGATGCTACTGAGGCACACGCCTCCTTCTTCGGCTACGAGTTCAACCTCACCGACCTGCCCGGCACCTACTCCTTGAGTTGCTACTCCCCCGAGGAACTCTACGTGAGGGAACACCTGACGGAGAAGATGCCCGACGTGGTGATCAACGTTATCGACGCTTCGAACATCGAGCGTAATCTCTACCTGACAACCCAACTGGTGGATATGAACATCCGCATGGTGTGTGCACTGAACATGTATGACGAGTTTGAGCGTCGCGGCGACCAGGTGAACCTCGACACGCTCAGCAATCTCTTCGGCATCCCGATGATTCCCACCTCGTTCAAGAGCGGTGAGGGTGTGAAGGATCTGTTCCGCACCGTCATCCAAGTGTATGAGGGCGCCAACAAATGGTCGCGCCACCTGCATATCAATTACGGACATGAGATAGAGGATGGTATCGCCCATATCCAGAAATACCTGAAGGCCGACGAGCATATCACCCAGCACTACTCTACCCGATATCTTGCCCTGAAACTGCTGGAGCACGACAGTCAGGTACTTGACTACCTGGGCAAACACATGGCGGGCGAACAGCGCATGCAAGACTTCCACGAACTGACGCATGCCCGCGACCGTGCCTCAGCGCGCGTAAAAGAAGAGACTGGTAACGACTCCGAAACGGCTATCATGGATGCCAAGTACGGTTTTATCAACGGTGCGCTGAAGGAAGCGGGCTTCAAGACGGGTACGAAGAAAGACACCTACCGCACCACACACATGATCGACGGTGTGCTGTCACACAAGTACCTCGGTTTCCCCATCTTCTTCCTGCTGCTCTACGTGATGTTCGAGACAACATTTGCGCTGGGGCAGTATCCGATGGACTGGATTGAGGCATTCGTGGCATGGGCAGGCGATCGGGTGACAGCGACGATGGCCGAGGGTCCGTTGAAGGCTATGCTGGTGGATGGCGTCATCGGCGGCGTGGGAAGCGTCATTGTGTTCCTGCCACAGATCTTGATCCTTTATTTCTTCATCTCGCTGATGGAGGACTCAGGCTATATGGCCCGTGCCGCCTTCATCATGGACAAACTGATGCACAAAATGGGCCTGCACGGCAAGTCGTTCATTCCCCTCATCATGGGATTCGGCTGTAATGTACCAGCCGTGATGGCTACAAGAACCATTGAGAGTCGCAGGTCAAGGATCATCACAATGATGGTACTGCCGTTCATGAGTTGTTCAGCCCGTCTGCCCATCTATATCATGATCACTGGCACGTTCTTCTCACTACAGTACCGCTCGTGGGTGATGTTGTCGCTCTACGCCATCGGCATTGTAATGGCGGTCGTCGTGAGCAAGGTCTTTTCCTCGCTGGTCATCAAGGGTGAGGACACGCCGTTTGTGATGGAACTGCCTCCCTACCGTTGGCCCACAGCGAAAGCCATCGGGCGCCACACGTGGGAAAAGGGCAAAGAATACCTGAAGAAGATGGGAGGCATTATCCTTGTGGCCTCCATCATCGTCTGGGCACTGGGGTATTTTCCCCACAATGAGTCACTGCCTCGCGAGCAACAACAGGAACAGAGTTATATCGGACGCATGGGCAAGGCCATCGAACCAATCTTTACACCTCAGGGCTTCAACTGGAAACTGGATGTGTCGCTGTTGGCGGGTGTGGGTGCCAAGGAGATTGTGGCCTCAACGATCGGCGTATTATACAGTGGGGATGACTCTTTCGCAGATGATGAGACGTTCAGCGATGACAACGAAAAATATACGCACCTGAGGCAGATGATGCTTCAGGAAGGTATCACGCCACATGCCGCCTACGCATACCTTATTTTTATATTACTATATTTCCCATGTATCGCCACCATTGCTGCCATCAAGAATGAGACCGGCTCCTGGCGCTGGGCTACCTTCGCTGCCCTCTACACCACCATCGTGGCCTGGATCATGAGTGCGGCTGTCTATCAAATCGGAGGATTGTTTGTGTAATTCAAATTTAATTCGTAATTTTGCACCCAATATGGAAAAAATCATATTGGGAATCGACCCCGGCACGAACCTAATGGGATACGGCTTGCTGAAAGTGACTGACGGCAAGGCTAGTATGATTACGATGGGGGTTATCGACCTGCGTAAGTTCTCGGATGGCTACCTGAAACTCGGACATATCTTCGAAAGGGTGACGGGCATCATCGACGGGTATCTGCCTGACGAGATGGCCATCGAGGCACCCTTCTTCGGGAAAAACGTACAGTCGATGCTCAAACTAGGACGTGCCCAGGGAACGGCTATAGCCGCTGCCATCCATCACGGGGTACCCATCCATGAGTATGCGCCGATGAAGATCAAGATGGCAATTACCGGTAATGGTAATGCTGCAAAGGAACAAGTGGCTGGGATGCTACAACGGCTGTTGAAGATTCCCAACGAGGATATGTCGAAGTTCATGGATGCCACCGATGCCCTCGCAGCAGCCTATTGTCACTATATGCAGATGGGGCGGCCTGAGAGTGAGGTCAAATACCGGGGCTGGAAGGACTTCGTGAACAAGAACAAAGACAAAGTGTCAAGACGAAAGACGAAGGATGAAGACGATTGAGATGGTCAATGCACGGGCCAGGAAGCCGGAATGGTCGATGGCAGAACCTGTGAACTTCTGTTTAGAGGAGGGTGAACATATTGCTATCGTCGGCAGGAATGGCGCAGGCAAGAGCATGTTCGTAGACATGCTTACTGGTCGCCATCCAGCCTTCCCTGATTTGGTGAAATACGCCTTCGACGAGCCCTACAATAATCTGAAACATATCACCTTCCGAGATACCTACGGCGGCGATAACGACCGCACCTATTTCCTCCAACAGCGTTGGAACCAGATGGAGATTGATGAGGAGACACCTACCGTGGGCCAAAAACTCGAAGAAGCGTATCGATTGGCCGGTGAGGACACGCCAGAGCGCAGGGTTTTCCAGAAGCATCTTTACGAACTGTTCCATTTGGAGGGTCTCTTGGATAAGTATATCATCCTCCTTTCGAGTGGTGAACTCCGCAAGTTCAAATTGGCAGCCTCGCTGTTCACCCATCCAAAGGTGCTCATCATGGAGAATCCCTTTATCGGACTGGATGCAGAGACACGTGACCAACTGAAAGAGTTGTTGGGTATGTTGGCCAAGGAGCAAGGATTGCAGATCATCCTCGTACTGGCGAAGACGGATGAGATTCCAGATTTCATCACACATATCGTGGAAGTGAAGGACCTACGGGTATTGCCAAAGGTCGCACACAGAGGACAGCCCCTCTGCAATTCAGTCGCTAACGCTCCTTACTCACAGCAGGGCCAGTCCCCATGTGCTCCGGCTGATGTAATCCATTTCAACCACGTTACCATTCGATATGGTGAGCGGACGATATTAAAGGATCTCGACTGGACGGTTAAAAAGGGTGAACACTGGTCGCTCTCTGGGCAGAACGGAAGTGGCAAGTCTACCCTACTCTCCCTCGTCTGCGCCGACAATCCCCAGAGTTATGCCTGTGACATATCCCTTTTCGGACACAAGCGCGGCAGTGGCGAGAGCATCTGGGATATCAAGCGTCATATCGGTTACGTCTCTCCCGAGATGCACCGCAGTTACAGCAAAAACATCCCTGCCATCGAGATCGTCGCCAGTGGTCTGAAAGACACCATCGGTCTCTATTCCCGTCCTAACGAGGCAGAGAAGGAACAATGCCTGAAATGGATGAAGGTCTTCGGCATCGGGCATCTGGAAGAACGCAAGTTTATGGAGATGTCGAGTGGCGAACAGCGTCTCGTTTTGTTGGCAAGGGCTTTCGTGAAAGAACCCGACCTGCTGATTCTCGACGAACCACTGCATGGACTGGATGATGAAAACCGTAAGATGGTCAAGGCTATTGTGGATGAGTATTGTCAGGATTCCGATGTCACACTTATCTATGTGACCCATTATCAAAATGAGTTACCGATGTGTATCGATAACTCATTATATCTAAGAAAGAATTGATTATTTCTCCAACAAGGCAGCCGTACGCACTCGCGACAGCGTCTCGGGAGTCATCTGCAAATAACTGGCGATATAGACCAGCGGCGCACGGAGCACCAACTGCGGCTGATTCTTTACCAGTTTCTGGTAACGGTCCTGCGCACTCTCAAAGCGCAACATATCTGCGTGATGCTGGCTCAAAATGAGCGACTCCTCTAATATCTTACGATAGAGGATCTGTATGTTCACACTCTTCATGGCCACTGCCTCCAGTTCACTCTTCGGCATTGCGATGAGAATAGTGGGTTCCAAAGCCTTGATCTGCAACTGTGAAGGTTTCTCGCGGAACAGACTCTCGATACACATGACAATCGAGTTCTCGGTAGCCATATACTCCGTCAGTTCCTTTCCATTCTTATAATAGAACTGTCGGACGAGACCTTTCACCACCCAATAGATGTTTGTACAGGTCTCCCCCTCACGAAGAATCATCTCGTTCTTCGCAAACTTTTTTGGCACGAGGATACTCTCCAACATATCGAGTTCTTCGTGTGTCATCGTACTGTATCTGCGTGCCAACTCACGGGCTACGTCTCTTGTTGTGATACTGATGTTAGCCATAGGTCTTCAATAATATGTTATTAGTCCAATTTCAATACTGCAAGGAAGGCCTTCTGTGGCACTTCAACATTACCAATCTGTTTCATGCGCTTCTTACCACGCTTCTGCTTCTCTAACAGTTTGCGCTTTCGCGACACATCACCGCCATAGCACTTGGCTGTCACATCCTTGCGCACCTGCTTCACCGTCTCGCGGGCGATGATCTTCGCACCAATAGCCGCCTGAATGGCAATATCAAACTGCTGGCGCGGAATCAGTTCCTTCAGTTTCTCACACATCCTGCGCCCGAAGGTCACGGCATTGTCCTGATGCGTCAGTGTTGAGAGGGCATCCACAGGCTCGCCATTGAGGAGGATATCCAATTTAGCCAATTTCGAAGGACGGAACCCGTCAATATGATAGTCGAACGAGGCATAACCCTTGGAAATACTCTTCAACTTGTCGTAGAAATCAATCACGATCTCACCCAGCGGCAACATAAAGTGCAATTCAACACGATTGCCTGAGACATACTGCTGGTCTATCAGTTCACCACGCTTGTCCAGACAGAGGGTCATAATAGGCCCGATATAGTCTGCAGCCGTGATGATGGAGGCACGGATATAGGGCTCCTCGATATGGTCGATCATCGTCTGGTCAGGCAGTCCGGAAGGATTATGAACCTCCTTCACCTCCCCTTGTTTGGTATAGCACATATACGATACGTTAGGCACCGTCGTGATGACATCCATATCAAACTCACGATCCAGTCTCTCCTGAATAATCTCCATGTGCAGTAGCCCGAGGAAGCCACAACGGAAACCGAAGCCCAGGGCCACAGAACTCTCCGGCGTGAATGTCAGAGAAGCATCATTGAGTTGCAGTTTTTCAAGTGAGGCCCGCAGATTCTCATAGTCCGTCGGGTCGATGGGATAGACACCGGCGAACACCATCGGTTTCACTTCCTGGAAGCCCTCTATCGCTGCATCACAAGCACGGGCCACATGGGTAATCGTATCACCCACCTTCACCTCCTTCGAGTCCTTGATACCACTGATGATATAACCCACATCACCCGTACGCAGTTCCTTACGGGGAATCATATCCATCTTCAACACCCCGATCTCATCGGCATCATACTCCATGCCCGTATTAAAGAACTTCACGAGATCGCCTTGACGGATTATACCGTTCACAATCTTGAAGTAGGCAATAATGCCCCGGAAAGAGTTAAATACCGAATCGAAAATCAGAGCCTGAAGAGGAGCCTCCTCATCCCCCTCGGGATGAGGAATACGTTCTACGATGGCATCAAGCACCTGCCCGATACCCTCGCCCGTCTTACCGGATGCACGCAGGATATCCTTGCGCTCGCAACCAATCAGGTCGACAATCTCATCTTCCACCTCATCAGGCATGGCAGAGGGCATGTCAATCTTATTGATGACAGGGATAATCTCCAGATTATGGTCGATAGCCATATAAAGATTGGAGATGGTCTGTGCCTGCACGCCCTGCGTGGCATCGACCACCAAGAGGGCACCTTCACAGGCAGCAATGGAACGTGACACCTCGTAAGAGAAGTCCACGTGTCCTGGGGTGTCAATCAGATTGAGGATATATTTTTCGCCATTATGCATATACTCCATCTGGATGGCGTGGCTCTTGATGGTGATACCACGCTCACGCTCCAAGTCCATGTCGTCGAGCATCTGTCCCTCGGTGACCTGGATGGTCTTCGTGAACTCCAGCATACGGTCAGCCAAGGTTGACTTGCCATGATCGATATGCGCAATGATACAAAAGTTTCTTATATGATTCATTTATAGTAATCGTCTCTTTGAATTGCAAAAGTACAAAAATTCCATCGTATTACCAATATTTTTGCTTTTTTTTGTACCTTTGCACCCAAAAAATAGCATTCATTATGAAAAAGGTATTGGTATTTGCCTGTTTGGCATTGTTATTCATCGCCTGTCAGGAGTCATTGGAAGACAGGTGCGCCCGTGAGTCCAAAGAGTACACGGCCAAGAACTGCCCTGCGAGAATGGATGAGAATATCATCCTGGACAGTCTGACATTCGAGAAGACCACACACACACTTCACTACTACTATCGTTTGACAGGCATTGCTGACAAGGAAGGACAACTGGACTCTCTTAAGGCCATCAAAGCCTTAAAAGACGGGCTAAAGAACACGACGGCGATGAAGACCTACAAAGACAACGGGTATAACTTCACTTACACCTATCACTCCGAGAGAGACCCGAAGAAGGTGCTTTTTGAAGCGACATTCACAGAAAAGGACTATTAGAAAGAAAGCCCCCGGAGTTGGAGGCTTTCTGTTTATTCGGGCTGCATGTTGGTGTAAACCGTCTGGACATCGTCGAAGTCCTCGAGTTTCTCCACCATCTTATCGATGGTCTCACGCTGCTCGGGTGTAACATCCTTCAGGTCGTTGGGGATACGGGTGAACTCAGCACCTGTCACCTCGAAACCATTCTCCTCCAAGTGCTTCTGAATAGCACCAAATGAAGAAGGATCGCCATAGATGGTGATGCTGTTCTCTTCCTCATCCTCATCATACTCATCCTCCACGCCATAGTCAATCAGGTCGAGGATCATCTCGTCCATATCGAGGCCGTCCTTTTTCTTGAAAGTGAAAACAGCCTTGTGGTCGAAGAGAAAACTCAGTGACCCCTGCGTACCCAGGTTACCATTGAACTTATTAAATACTGAACGTACATCACCCACGGTACGGGTAGTGTTGTCAGTCAGTGTCTCCACGAAGATAGCAATGCCGTGAGGGCCATATCCCTCATAGGTCACTTCCTTGTAGTCGCTCTGATCCTTACCCATCGCGTTCTTGATGGCACGCTCGATGTTGTCCTTCGGCATGTTCTCACGCTTGGCATTGGCGATGATAGCACGCAATGTAGGATTGTTCTCCGGTTCTGGACCACCAGCCTTCACGGCAATGGCAATCTGCTTACCGATCTTTGTAAATGTCTTGGCCATGTGGCCCCATCGCTTCAGTTTTGTAGCCTTGCGATATTCAAATGCTCTTCCCATATTAATTTACAATTTTACGATTTACAATTAATAGTTTATCTCAGTTCTGCGTTGAGTTGTTTCTTGATGTTAGTGATGAGTTTCTGCATAATGGC
>JAFWTK010000276.1 GCA_017518935.1 Prevotella sp. | reverse complement strand
CGGAAGAGGCGAGGGCAGAGGCCGGAGATAATGAACTCAGTTTGTATCACATCATCAAACCAGAGATAGACTTCCCTGTTGGCACTTCGGAATACGATCCGCGTGTCTATGAGAAAGCAGCAGAGAATTTCCAGAAGTTCCAGGACAAGGGATGGCTGGTTCAGGATGCGCGCGAACATTATTATATATATGCTCAGACCATGAACGGCAAGACGCAGTATGGTCTGGTGGTGTGTGCCCATACCGACGACTATATGGCCGGGCGCATCAAGAAGCATGAACTCACTCGTCGTGATAAGGAGGAGGATCGCATGAAGCATGTCCGCGTGAACAATGCCAATATCGAACCCGTGTTCTTTGCCTATCCCGACAATGCAGTGCTCAATGAGATCCTGATGCGCTATGCTGCTACGGAGCCTGAGTACGACTTCATTGCCCCAATCGATGGTTTCCGCCACCAGTTCTGGGTGATCAACGACGAGAAGGATATGCAGACCATCACTGATGAGTTTGCCAAGATGCCGTCGCTCTATATCGCTGACGGTCATCACCGCAGCGCTGCTGCTGCCCTCGTGGGTGCAGAGAAACAGAAGCAGAACCCCAACCACAATGGCACTGAGGAATACAACTTCTTTATGGCCGTGTGTTTCCAGGCTTCTCAGTTGACGATCCTTGACTACAACCGTGTGGTGAAGGATCTCAACGGTATGTCGTCGGAGGAGTTCTTGGCAGCCCTGCAGGTGAACTTCATTGTGGAGGACAAAGGGACCGAGATCTACAAGCCTCAGCAGTTGCACGAGTTCTCGCTCTATCTCGATCAGCACTGGTATAGTCTGAAGGCCAAGGAGGGAACCTACGATAACAACGATCCCATCGGTGTGCTCGACGTGGATATCTCTTCACGTCTGATTCTCGATGAGATATTGAATATCGGCGACCTGCGCTCTTCACAGCGTATCGACTTCGTGGGAGGTCTTCGTGGTCTTGGTGAACTCAAGCGCCGTGTCGATTCTGGTGAGATGCGTGCCGCCCTGGCACTCTATCCCGTCTCGATGCAGCAGATCATGGATATCGCCGACAGCGTTAAGATCATGCCACCGAAGGCTACCTGGTTTGAACCGAAACTCCGTTCAGGATTGGTTATTCACAAACTGAGTTAAATAAAGAAAGGCTTGCCGTAAAAAGCAAGCCTTTTTTCTTTGGCGGAAGGTGAGGGATTCAAACCCCCGATACCCGAAAGGGGTATACCGGATTTCGAGTCCAGCGCGATCGATCACTCTGCCAACCTTCCAGTCTGTCAAAGAGCATAGTCACATTCTTGTGATTTGCGGATGCAAAGGTACAAAATTAATGAGAAATGAGGAATGAGAAATGATAAATGATGATTTCTTTTTAGGATTATTAACAGACTGCGCAGCCTTGTCGTTTATTCGAAAGAGAGTTTCGAAAGACGGTTACGGAGTTGTTCGGCTTCCGATTTACGGATGCTCAGTTTGATTTCGCAGGTGTTGTCATAGGTCTGCGAAACGATGCGGGGTTGCATCTCCTTGACGATTCGCATCACATCATTCATCAGCGGGTAGGCGAAAGAGTAGGTGACGACTTCCTCCACTTGGCGGGTTTCTATCTCCGAGTGGGCGATGGCATCAGCAGCGGCTTCACGGTAGGCGACAATCAAACCGGATGTACCGAGATTCACACCACCATAGTAGCGCACCACGACGATGAGGATATCCGTGAGTTCGTTGCTGTTGATTTGTCCGAGGATGGGTTTACCAGCAGTGCTGGAGGGCTCGCCGTCGTCGTTGGCTCTGAATTACAATCGTTCAGGGCCGAGCATGTAGGCATAGCACACGTGGCGGGCATCGAAGTATTTCTTGCGATAGCCGGCAAGGATGTCCTTGATTTCCTCAACTGACGATACATAATGAGCGAAGGCGAGGAACTTGCTACGCTTATCGGTGTAGTAGCCCTCGCCTCCGATCTTAATCGTGCGATATTCGTCACAATCCACTCTTAATTCTTAATTCTAAATTCTTAATTATTATACTCCTGCCAGGACTTGATCTTCACATCCTCAAGGTTCATGGCGGTGAAGGCCTCGATGAATGCCTTGGCCAGACGAACATTGGTCATCAGAGGAATGTTGTGATCGATGGCACCACGACGGATCTTGTAACCATTGGTCAACTCACGGGAACTGTGGTTCTTCGGTACATTGATCACGAGGCCCACCTTATGCTGCGAGATCAGGTCCATCACGTTATTGTTGCCTTCCTCATCGGGCCATGCGACGGCTGTTGCCTTCACACCGTTGTCATTGAAGAACTTAGCCGTTCCAGCGGTGGCGTAGATGGTGTAACCCTTCTTGGCCAGTTGCTGAGCGGGCTCAAGCAGGCTCACCTTACCCTTGGCACCACCAGAGGAGATCAGCACGGCATCCTTCGGAATCGAGTAGCCTGTGGCAATCAGCGCGTTGAGCATAGCCTCGTTGAGGTCATCACCCAGACAGCCCACCTCACCCGTAGAACTCATATCCACACCGAGCACTGGGTCAGCATTCTGCAGACGGGCGAACGAGAACTGGCTGGCCTTCACACCGATGCGATCGATATCGAACTCACTCTTCTCAGGCTTCTGATAAGGCGCGTCAAGCATGATCTTCGTAGCCGTCTCAATGAAGTTGCGCTTCAGAATCTTCGATACGAACGGGAATGAGCGCGATGCACGGAGGTTACACTCGATAACCTTCACCTCACGGTTCTTGGCGAGGAACTGGATATTGAACGGACCGCTGATGTTCAACTCGGCAGCGATCTTATGGGCAATCTTCTTGATCTGACGGATGGTTGAGAAGTAGATATGCTGGGCAGGGAACACCATCGTGGCATCACCAGAGTGTACACCGGCATACTCCACGTGCTCAGAGATGGCGTACTCGATTACCTCACCCTTATCAGCGACGGCATCGAACTCAATCTCCTTCGTTTCCGTCATGAACTTCGACACCACCACGGGGAACTCCTTCGACACCTCGGTGGCCATATTCAGGAAGCGATGCAACTCCTCTTCGTCGTAGCAGACGTTCATCGCAGCACCGGAGAGCACATACGACGGACGCACCAGTACGGGATAACCCACCTTGGCCACAAACTCCTTCACATCGTCGAAACTCGTGAGTGCCTGCCATGAAGG
>JAFWTK010000275.1 GCA_017518935.1 Prevotella sp. | reverse complement strand
GTCATTGCCTTCGTGTTCCTGATTCCCTATACCGCAGGTGTCTATAGTGGTATCTCCCGCCTCTTTGAGATGGGCTTTGAGATTCCCTACGAGTACTGTGTCATCATCATGTCCATCCTCACTGCTGTCTATGTGATCATTGGCGGCTACAAGGCGACGGCTATGAACGACTTCATCCAGGGCATCATCATGCTCTTCGGTATTGTGGCTGTCATTCTCGCCGTGCTGAATGCACAGGGAGGTCTGGCTGCAGCCGTAGATAAACTGGCTCAGATTCCCTCCGATGCCGACCCCACCGTGAATGGCGGTTTTGCCTCGTGGTTCGGCCCTGACCCGTGGGGACTGCTGGGTGTGGTCATCCTGACCTCATTAGGTACGATGGGACTGCCTCAGATGGTGGGTAAGTTCTATTCGATTACGGATGAGAGTGCTATCAAGCGTGGCACCGTCATCTCTACTATCTTTGCCTTCATCGTGGCAGGCGGCTGCTATTTCCTCGGTGGCTTCGGACGTCTGTATGATCCTGTGATCAATGAGGCAACAGGTAAGATTGCCTTCGACTCCATCGTGCCTGCCATGCTGGTCACGCTGCCTGATGTACTCATTGCCCTGGTGGTGCTGTTGGTGCTTTCAGCCTCTATGTCAACGCTGGCCTCACTGGTGCTGACCTCTTCATCCACGATGACCCTCGACCTGATCTATCGCGACAAGAAATCGTTGCCTGGCGAGGTGGAGGATGGTACCATCGACGATATCGTGGCAGAGAAGATCGAGCGTCGTAAGGTGGTGGTGATGCGTGTGCTGATTATGTTCTTCATCGTCATCTCGCTGCTCATCGCCCTCAATCCACCTACATTCATCGCCCAACTCATGGGTATCTCCTGGGGTGCTCTGGCAGGTGCTTTCCTCGCACCGTTCATGCTGGGTCTCTACTGGCGTGGTGTGACCACAGCCTCTGTCTGGGCTTGTTTCATCTGGGGTGTGGGTCTCACCGTCATCAATATGCTCGCTGGTAATCCCATCAATCCCATCAATTGCGGTGCCATCGCTATGGTGGGTGGCTTCCCCGTGGTGTGGATCGTTAGTCTCCTGACGAAGAAGATGCCAAAGCAGACCGTAGACACGATTTTCGAGTGTTACCAATAATCAATCGAAAGGGCTTCGGAGATTCCGAAGCCCTTTCAATTAATATAATCTTTTCTCCTACACGAGCCCTGAAAGTCTTTTAATGAGTACTTGTGACTTTGTTGCAGAGGTACATGCCTGTGAGGATGAGCAGGGTGCCGATGAGGAAATAGATGGTGATGCGCTCGTACAGGATGAGCCAGGCTAAGAGCACCGTGGTGACAGGATTGAAATAGACATAGTTGGTCACGATGGTGGCACCTAACTTCTTGATGACCCAGTTCCATGCCAGGAAACAAAGCATGGAAGCGACAAAACCCAGAAACAACAGGTTGGCCAGTATGTCAGGGCGTAATACCACACTGGGCGACGGCATGTCTGGCCATACCAGGAAGTAGGGGATCATGGACAGCAAACCATAGATGAACACCTTTCGGGTGGTAAAGACCGTGTCATAGCGCTGGCTGGCTGGAATCATCAGCAGCGAATAGAATGCCCAACAGAGACAGGCACCAAAGGCCAGTGCATCGCCCAAAGGGGAGAGGTGCAGCACGAAATGGCCGTTCAGCACCACAATCACCACGCCTATGGCAGCCATCACCGTTCCAACGATCTGTATGCCATGCAGTCGTTGGGAGCGATAGAACCAGGCGATGAGCAGGGCTGCGAACAGCGGACAGAGACAGACGATGAGTGAGGTGTTGGTAGTAGTGGTATAAATCATGGCGCTGTTCTCTGTCAGGAAATAGAGCGAACCGCCAGTGATGCCTAATGCCACCATCAGCAACTCGTCCTGCCACGATGCCGCGAAAAGGCGGAAGGACTTACGGGTCAGCGAGTAGATGAGTAGCAAAAGGTAAGCCACGACAAACCGCAATACAAAGATCTGTGCTGCCGTCAGTCCGGCGATAAGCAGCAGTTTCGTGAAGACAAACGTGGATCCCCACACGGCTACCACCAGAAAAGCCACCAAGTGATAAAGCAATCTGTTCATCTGGTGCTTGCTCAAATCATTCCACGACGCCCTCGACGGTATATCCCACTTGGCGCAGGAGGTTCAGCACACCTTTCTCGCCTGGCAGGTGACCAGCGCCAACGGCAAAGAGCGTAGGCCTCAGCATCATTAGCGTGGGCATTTTTTCCACCCAGTTGGCATTGCGATTGTTGATCATGACGTCTTCCTCCTCTGGCGTAGAGTCACAACGGTTGTTCAGCGTGATGTCCATCGCCTCCTTGATGGCATTGATGTCCTGTGCAAAGAAGGCACGGATGATGGCATCGGTCATCTCGTCATAGAGGTCGGCATTATCTACTTGGCACATCAGCAGTTCCTTCTGGCGTTCCAGCGTCATGCTTTTGAAGAGTGTATTAATCTGATCGGACATGGACTCCAATCCACCCACACCCTTGCCATGCGCAAGAGACTCTTTCTGAAAATACTCGTCGAAACCACTTGGCGCACCATT
>JAFWTK010000034.1 GCA_017518935.1 Prevotella sp. | reverse complement strand
GGCAGTTGCGTCTGCGTGGCGGTGGGCATCATCCTGACCTCGTCGACTGAGTGCTTTGAGAGTACGCCCACATTGCGGCGCAACGTCTCGTTGATTTCTTGCTGGTCCATCATCAAAATCTTTGGTTTCTGGGGTACAAAGGTATGAAAAAAAAGTGAAAAGCGATGCGTGAAAGGTGAAAAAATTGCTGTCGCACGCATAAAATATGCCGTGATGCATGGTGAGTAAGGAATATTTTTCGTATATTTGCAGCGATAAAAATGATAATGATATGATTAAAAGAAGTCTGATACTAATAATGGTACTGTTGTGCAGTCTTTGCTCAATGGCACAGACGGATGGCGTGTGGACGTTCAGCGGCAAGGTGGTGGACGCCAAGACGCGGAAGGCACTGTCGCATGTCAGTGTGACGGACCGCAACGTGGGAACGGTGACCAACGAGGAGGGTGAGTTCACCCTGAAACTGAAATCAGAGCCGACGGCAGTGGTATTCTCCTGTCTGGGCTATCGTACACGGCGGCTGACGGCTGCCGAGTGTAAGGCGCTGGAGGCTGAGGGCAAGACCGTGCAGATGCAGGCCAGTTCGGTGGTGCTCAGCGAGATTGTAGTGAAGGGCATCGACAAGCCGAGGCAACTGGTGGAGGAGGCCATTGGGAAGATAGACGTGAACTATCCGCAGAAGCCGAACCTGCTGCGTGGATTCTACCGCGAGACCACCCAGAAGCGCAGCCGCTTCATCAGCGTGGCCGAGGGCGTGGTGGATGTGTATAAGTCGCCATACTTCAAGACAGACTGGCGCGACGGCGTGGCCATCCTCAAGGGGCGCCGCCTGCTGAGCCAGCGCCGGAGCGACACGCTGGCCGTGAAACTGCAGGGAGGACCCGTGCTGCCCGTGGAACTCGACGTGGTGAAGAACCGTGACATCCTGTTGAACCTAGAGGAACTGGACAATTACCATTTCTCCTATCAGGGTATAAAGCAGACGGGCGACCAGATGTCATACGTCATCGAGATCAGGCCAGCCGTGGTCTTGGAATATCCCCTCTATCAAGGCAAACTCTACATCGATCAGGAGACGCTGGCCTTCACGAAGATTGAACTGGAACTAGACATGAGCAATGAGGAGAAGGCCACGCAGTCGATTCTGCGCAAGAAACCCTTAGGACTGCGGTTCACACCTCATGAGATGAGCATCAGTATCGACTATAAGACTGACAATGGCGTGACGCGACTCAACTATATCCGCAACGTGATCCGATTCCGCTGTGACTGGAAAAGGAAACTCTTCAAGTCGAACTTCACCATCGTTTCGGAGATGGTGGTGACAGACCGCGCCGAGGGCGACGATGTCAGTCCCATCAAGGTGCGCGATTCCTTTAACCGCCGCGACAACTTCTACGACAAGGTGGTATTCTTCAACGACCCGAATTTCTGGGGCAACGAGAACATCATTGAGCCGACGGAAGACCTGCTGGATGGCATTGAGAAGATTAAGCAGAAACTGAAATAAAAGAGAAGCCCCGCTCAGACCGAGCGGGGCTTCTGATTGTTATTTGATGAGTGTGGAGAATACCATCGGAACACTCGCCGTCGTTGGCGAATTGTTGATGTAGTTCTTGCTCTCGTCGTTGTCGATGATGGCAGTCGCTAAAATGATTCGGCCTTCCATTTCACCTGTTTGGGGGTTCTTATATCCATACGAGTAGTCGTTGGTCCAAAAATAGACCGATAGGGTGTGCGTTGCACCTTTATAGAATATAGGGAAGTCCATCTTCTGGGGACCTAAGAGGAATAGGACTTCATTGTTGTATCCGTAAAAACCTAGGAGACACTTGAGTTCGCCCTTGACATCACTTTCCGTCAGGGCTTTCTTCAGGTCGGAATCGTAAATCTGTTCTCCAATGGCTTTTACGGGAAAAGATTTAATTACGAGCATGGTGTCGGCACCGATGCTCCAACTGACGTCGACGGTATCCGCATTATCGTAGTATTGTGTACCCTGTGAGGGATAGACTAATTTGCCCGTGTATTCACCCCGCACGGCATTGACACACTGGGCGATCTGGGCCTCAGAGAGACCGTTGTTATTGTTGTCGTCATTCTTGAGACACGACGTGAGGCTCAGGGCTGCCATGCAGCCGAGGGCGAGGAAAATCAATTTCAAGTTCTTCATATTTTTACCTTTTTACTTTTTACCTTTATCTAATAAATAACAGTTCACGGTATTTCGGCAGTGTCCACAGTCCGTCCTCGACGATCATCTCCAGGCAGTCGCACTCGTGGCGGATGGCATCCATCTTGGGGCAGACAGTGTCGTGGTAGGCAATGGCACGCTGGTGGATGTCGGCAATGTGGTTGGCCACACGGCGGGCCTCCGTCAGTTCTTCGACCAGGCGCTCGATACGCTCCGTGCGCTCGGCAATCTCCTCGATGAGTTTCATGTTGCGGGCGGAGAGGCGCTCAGCCTGCTCGGCAGGGAAGATATCCTTCATGCCCTGCACGTTCTTGATGAGTTGGCTCTGGTAGTGGGTCGAGACGGGGATGATGTGGTTCATCGACAGGTCGCCCATGGTGCGGGCCTCTATCTGCACGGTCTTCACGTACATCTCCCATTTTACCTCGTTGCGCGCCTCCAGTTCCTTGCGGTTCATCACCTTCGTGCTCTCAAACATACGGACGCTTGAATCGTCGAGATAGTGCTCGATGATGACGGGGCACGACTTCTCTACGTCGAGGCCCCGGTGGGCTGCCTCAATGACCCACGCGTCGCTGTAGCCGTTGCCGTCGAAGCGGATGGGCTTGCAGGTCTTGATATCGTCGCGAAGCACCTCGATGATGGCGTGGAACTTAGCAGTATGGCCTGTACCTGAGGTGTATTCAGGTCGGGTGGAGAACTCCTGTATCTTCTTGTCAACACGCTCCTTAAACGAGGTCAGGGCTTCTGCCATCGCCGCATTGAGGGCTATCATGGCCGAGGCACAGTTGACGCTGGAGCCCGGGGCACGGAACTCGAAGCGGTTGCCCGTGAAGGCGAAGGGGCTGGTGCGGTTGCGGTCGGTATTGTCGACGATGAGGTCGGGAATCTGCGGGATGTCTATCTCCATGCCCTGCTTGCCCTTCAGGGTGAACAGCTCGTTGGTCTCGCTCTCTT
>JAFWTK010000274.1 GCA_017518935.1 Prevotella sp. | reverse complement strand
CCACTGCACGGTGTCGAGGTCGAGGTCGTTGGTAGGCTCGTCGAGCAACAGGTTGTCGGGGTGTCCGAACAGGGCCTTGGCGAGCATCACGCGTACTTTCTCGTTGTTCGAGATGTCCGACATCTGTTTGTAGTGCTGTCCCTCGCTGACGCCAAGGTTCTGCAATAGTTGGGCGGCCTCGCTCTCAGCCTCGTAGCCGTTCATCTCAGCGAAGGCCATCTCCAGTTCTGCAGCGCGGTTGCCGTCCTCTTCTGTCATCTCAGGCTTGCTGTAAAGGGCCTCGCGCTCCTTCATATTGTCCCACATCGGCTTGTGACCCATCAGCACGGTGTCCATCACCGTAAACTCGTCGTATTTGAAGTGATCCTGTTCCAGCACGCTCATGCGCTCGCCGGGCAGCATCTCGATGGTTCCCTTGTTGGGCTCCAACTCACCACTGATGGCGCGGAGTAGGGTAGACTTACCCGCACCGTTGGCTCCGATGATGCCATAGATGTTGCCACTCGTAAATTTCAGGTTCACATCCTTGTAGAGTGTCTTCTTGCCGAACTGAATGGCCAAGTTTGTTACTGTAATCATCTCTTTCTCCTATACCTTATTATATATATAATACTCAATTGGGCTGCAAAGGTACAAAAAAATCCCCAAAAGCCCATCGACTTTCGGGGAATTTTTCACTTTTAACTTCGTCGACTATCCTCATGCTCGACCATTTGCAAGCGTACAGGTATTGTTCTCGCTTAGTCGGGAAGTTCACTTTTCACATCTCAGATTGGTATAGTGTTATTTCCTCGGCATCATAGGATGGCTGTTCTGCTATCTGTCAGAACTTCCATCCAAAATGCAACAACGTGTTTTTGTAATTTCGGATTTATTTCGTACCTTTGCAGCCAAATCAGAGAGTGGTTAAGCATGATGAAGAAGAATCTATTGCGGAAAATACAGCCATATCTGCTCATGTCCGTTCTGCTTGTATGTTGCGCGAACGGCAACTATTCCGTGGAAACGACAGATACTGTCAGTTGGCATTTCCCTTTACCTGGAGCAAAGGTCATCAGTCCCTATGGTAAGCGTGGTGGACGGATGCATTCAGGTGCCGATCTCAAAACAAAAGATAAGGACTCAGTCTATGCGGCCTTTGAGGGGGAGGTGGTTTTCTCTGGCGGGTACTATGGCTATGGTAACTATGTGCGCATCAAGCATCCCAACGGCTTGGAGACCTGCTATTCACACAACTCAAAGAATCTGGTGAAGAAAGGCGAGTATGTCAAGGCCGGACAGGTGATTGCCCTCGTAGGTCGGACGGGTCGCGCCACGACGCCCCACTTGCATTTCGAAATGCGTATCAACGGTAAGACCCGTAATCCAGCCAACTATTTCGATCTCAACAAGGGTGTTCTCTTGAAGAAGTATCGGGGCAAAGTTAAAGGCGCACGTTGATGCCTTCGGAGCGGAGATACTGTTTGAGTTCGGGGATGGGGATTTCACCGAAATGGAAGACACTGGCGGCAAGGGCGGCATCGGAATGACCCTCGATGAAGGTGTCGCGGAAATGCTCCTTACAACCGGCTCCGCCGCTGGCGATGATGGGGATGGAGAGGTTGTCGGCCAGTTCCCGCAGGGCTTCGTTGGCATAGCCGTTCTTCGTACCGTCGTGGTTCATCGAGGTGAAGAGGATTTCGCCGGCACCACGCTCCTGAGCCTCGTGGGCCCACTCAAACAAACCTCTTTCCGTGCGCTCGCGACCGCCCTTCAGATAGCAGTGCCAACCGTCGGGATCGAGACGGGCATCAATGGCACAGACGCAGACCTGTGAACCAAAACGGCTGCTGATCTCGCTGATGAGTTCGGGACGGCGGATGGCGGCGCTGTTGACACTCACCTTGTCGGCTCCTGCATAGAGTAGTCGTTCCACATCGGCGAGTTCGTTGATACCGCCGCCTACGGTGAAGGGGATGTTGATTTCCTTGGCCACGCGTGTCACCATATCAGTAAAGGTCTTGCGACCTTCAAAACTCGCTGTGATGTCGAGGAAACATAGTTCGTCGGCACCTTGCTCTGAATAGGCCTTGCCCAATTCCACAGGGTCGCCTGCCGAGCGCAGGTTGACGAAGTTGGTGCCTTTGACGGTCTCACCGTCCTTCACGTCTAAACAGGGTATGATTCGTTTTGCCAGTCCCATAGTTCGTTCAGATTAATTTTACCTTCGTAGATGGCTTTGCCGAAGACAACGGCGGGGATGCCTGCTGCGTCGAGGGTCTTGATATCGTCGAGTGAGGACACGCCGCCGCTGGCGATGAGGTGCAGTTCGGGATAGGCTTCCATCACCTCGCTATAAAGGCTGATAGCGGGGCCTGAGAGGGTGCCGTCCTTGGAGATTTCCGTGCATAGTACGTTGCGCACGCCAGCCTCGATGTATTTGTGGAGGAAGGGCAGCAGGTCTTCGGTGGAGTCTTCTTTCCAACCGTTGATGCTGATCTTTCCGTGACGCACATCAGCACCGAGGATTATCCGTCCAGGGCCGTATTTCTCGAGCCAACCCATAAAGCGGTCGGGTTGTGTGACGGCGATAGAGCCAACCGTCACCATGGAAGCACCGGCGGCAAAGGCCTTTTTGATATCCTCGTCAGTCTTGATGCCACCGCCGAAGTCGACAATAAGGTTTGTCTCGGTGGTGATGGCTGTCAGCACGGCATCATTGACGATATGCTTGGATTTCGCACCGTCGAGGTCTACCACATGCAGGCGGCGGAAACCAATCTCCTCAAACTCCTTCGCCACTTCGGCAGGGGAGTCGCGGTAGATGGTCTTCTGGTCGTAGTCGCCTTTGGTCAGGCGAACGCACTGGCCTCCAATAATATCTATGGCGGGAATCAGTTCCATTTACAATTTGACAATTTACAATTTTAGAAAATTCCGTAAAATCTGTTCGCCTACCTTGCCACTCTTTTCGGGATGGAATTGGCAGGCGTAGAAGTTATCCTTGTGCATGGAGGCGGAGTAGGGCAGGATATAATCGGCGGTGGCGATGGTGTCAGCACAGTACGGCACGTAATATGAGTGTACGAAATAGACGTACGGCTCAGTGCCATTCATCGCATCAAACCCATCATACAGCGGCGATTTCAAGTCGTAGAGTTTGTTCCACCCCATACAAGGCACCTTGTCCTCATGACGTTCGGGCTGGAAGCGTTTCACCTCTGCGTCGAAGATACCGATGCAGTCGGCGTCACCTTCCTCGGAATGCTTACAGAGCAGTTGTTGTCCCACGCAGATGCCGAAGACAGGCTGTTTTAGGTCTCGGATGACTTCGTCGAGCCGGCGGGCTTTCAGGTATTCCATCGCCTCGCCCGCATGACCCTGTCCGGGAAACAAAACCTTATCGGCTTTTTTCAGTTGTTCGGCATCATCCGTCAGTACGGGCTCAATACCCATCCTTCGGAGGGCATTCACCACCGAGTAGATGTTTCCTGCATTATACTTAACGATTGCTACGTTCATGAGAAGATGATGGTTTTGTTCTTATAAGTGAGAATCTTGCGCTGGATATGCTTCGAGACGGCGTGTGAGAGCACAATTTTCTCCAAGTCCTTGCCTTTCAGCACGAGACTCTCCGGTGTGTCCTTGTGGGTGATACGGGTGACATCCTGTTCGATGATAGGCCCGGCATCGAGGTCGGCAGTGACATAATGGCTGGTGGCACCGATGATCTTCACACCCCGTTCGTAGGCTTGATGATAGGGTTTCGCCCCGATGAAGGCCGGCAGGAACGAGTGGTGGATATTAATAATATGGTGCGGATATTCGGCTATCATCTCGTCGCTGATGATTTGCATATAACGGGCCAGCACGATAAATGAGATATCCTCCTTCTTCAGGAGTTCCATCTCGGCTTTCTCCACCTCTTCTTTGTTCGAGTGATCTTTCTTGATGCTCCACACATAGTAGGGAATGCCGAACTGGTCGGCGACGTAGCGCAGATCCTCGTGGTTGCTGACGATACAAGGGATGTCGCAGTTGAACTCACCTGCCTTCCAGCGTGCCAGAAGGTCGTAGAGACAGTGGCTCATCTTACTGACGAATATAGCCATGCGGGGGCGCTTGTCACTGTAATAGAGCGAGAACTTCATCTGGTAGCGCTGGGCATAGAGTGTGGTGATATAATCGTAGAGTTTGTCACGGGGAATCAAAAAGCCTTCGAGTTCCCATTCTATGCGCATAAAGAACATACCGTCTACCTTGTCCACATACTGGTCGAGGTAGACGATATTGCCTTTGTTGTCGGTGATAAACTTAGTCACTTCTGAAATGATGCCCTGTTGGTCAGGGCAGTGCAGAAGCAGAATTGCTGTTGTATCCATTCTCTCTAAATTCTTAATTCTAAATTATTAATCCTCCTCGTTGTCGGCGGAGCGCAGGATGATACTGGTGGCGCCGAGGGTGAAGAGGGTGCCGTCGTCGATGATGCGACGCTCCTTGGGGGAGAGTTCCACGTTGTCGACGAAGGTGCCGGTATTGCTGTTGTTGTCTTTCAGCGTATAGCGGAGTGCACCGTGCTTATCGCGAGAGACAGTGATGGTGCAGTGGTTCAGGTCGACGCTGGGGTCTACGGTCTCGAAGGTGCAGTTGGCTGGGTTGCCTTTCTGGTAGCGGCCTATTACATTGTCGCCCATCCTGAGAGGGATGACTTGTTTGTAGTGGAACACATTCTCGATGATGACAATGGAACCACAGCCTTCTTCATTAGCCTGCTCATCGGGGTTCTCGTCCTTCTGACGGTTTCTCAGTTTGCTGACACCCATACGGATGCCAAACTCCTTGCCACAGTCAGGACACTTGAAGACCAATGACTGGCCTGCCTCATACTGGGTTTCATCGAAGGTGATGTATTGGTCGCATTTCGGACAACGAACTCGCTTCATGGCTTAACCCTCGTCTTTCACTTTAAGCACCCAGGCCTCTTCGAGTCCTTTCCGCTTCTGGATGCTGTTCAACTTGTTGTAAGCCTCGTTGACTGTCCTGAAATTACCGTAAATGACGCGTGTGACATTGTTGCGGATAAACACCTTTGCCTCTGCATAGCCTTTCTGCTGCAGTTCCTCCACAAAGGCATTGGCATTCTTTTTGGAGATGTAACTGGCAAGGACGATGCAATAGAAGGGTTTTTGACTGGTGGCAGCCACAGATGCCGCATCGGCCTTCGTGACGGCCTTCGCGACTTCCTTGACAGGTGCTATGGAGTCATTCTTGACCACAGGCTTCGGGGTATCTATCTTGCTGATGTCAATCTTCTCGATATTGGAGCCCTTTGGCATCATGCCCACGAGGATGGAATTGTTCAGATTGCCCATGCTCTGGTGACTGTTCTCACTGTTGGTGATAGGGGTGGTCATCAGGAAGAAGGCGAGAATGGCGGCTGCTACGGCAACGGCATTACGTACCCACGACATCTTGATAACGATGGCGCGCTCTTCCTCTTCTTCGATTTCAGCCTCTGCCTTTGAAATCTCTGGAACCTCCGAAGTATCCGAGGTTTTCTGGGGCTCTTCGGCGGCTTCCACCATGAGAGCGTGTGCCTTCTGCTGCTTCGCTGGCTCGCTTAATGGTGCCATTTCGAAGGAGGAGAGACCATAGAGTCCGGGTGTCAGGATACCAGCCTCGCAAGGAGAGAAGATGAATTTGCCATCCTCGTTGACGGAGAGGACGCCGATATCATTCAGATTGTATCGTCCTTCGTTCTCCAAGTGCTGTTTTAGTTCGTTGACTTCATCCTCAATTCTCCGCAGGGCCTCTGGGTAACTCATGTCGTAGGCTTCCACATACGACTGCACTAACAGGGAGTCGTTCATGGTGAGTTGCGGATTAAAGCCGAGGGTGCGCAGTGGCGGGAGGAAAGTGTGGTCTTCCTCGTCGTAGCGGGCCTCTGCGTGGTGGGCCATAAAGCCTCCCAGACCCGGCACGATGACACAATCATTGCTCAGCAAAAGAATCTCAATATGTCTGTCCAATTCAATCACGAGTGCAAAATTACTGCTTTTTTGCGAGATAAACAAATAAAAGAAACTTAAAAATACGATAAAATGAAAAAATTCCATTATCTTTGCATCCAAATTCAGAAATATGGATTATATCAAGACAGAAATAGAAGGTGTTTATATTATTGAACCGAAAGTGTTCTGTGATGCCCGTGGCTATTTCATGGAGGCCTGGAAACAGGCGGAATTTAACGAGCATGTGGGGCGTGTGGACTTCATCCAGGACAATGAGTCGAAGTCTTCTTTCGGTGTCCTCAGAGGTTTGCACTACCAGAAAGGCACCCTCTCGCAGGCTAAACTCGTGCGCGTTATTAAAGGTATGGTGCTGGATGTAGCGGTGGATATCCGTCGGTCGAGTCCAACCTTTGGTAAGCACGTGATGGTGGAACTGAGTGAGGAGAACAAACGCCAGTTCTTTATCCCTCGTGGTTTTGCGCACGGGTTTCTGGTACTGAGCGAAGAGGCCATCTTCACCTATAAGGTGGATAATCCCTACGCACCTCAGGCTGAGGCTGGTATCCGTTGGAATGATCCGGCACTCGGGATTGAGTGGCCGATTGATTCAACCCAGGTGCAGACAAGTGAGAAGGACTTGAAGCAACCCTTCCTAAAAGATGCGGAAGTGTTTGAGTAGTAATGAGATGAGAAAATTACTATTAATTATATTCGCTGTCGTTTCCCTGATAGGTTGTTCCCGTCAGCAGGGTTCTGTTGCTGGAGAGGAAAAGGAAAGTCGCGAGGCCAAAGCGATGCTACAAGGTGTCTGGATGGATAGGGAGTCGGGTGATGTGTCGTTCCGTGTGAAGGGTGATACCATATTCTATGCCGACACCACCAGTATGCCTGCTTATTTCAAGATTGTAGGCGACTCGCTGGTCTTTGCCTCTGGCACCAAATATGCCATAGAGAAGCAGACGGAGCATCTGTTCTGGTTTAGGAATCAGAATGGTGATGTCATCAAATTGGAAAAGACGGACGATCAGGATGCGACGGCAGAGTTTACCCACGACACCCCTAAGATTATGACCTATACCCATCAGGTGAAGACGGATTCGATGGTTTCCTATAACGGGGAGCGTTATCACTGGTATATCGCCATCAACCCCACAAAGTATAAAGTGGTGAACCGTACCTATAATGACGATGGTGTGGAGGTGGAGAATGTCTATTACGACAACATCATGCATATCAGCGTCTTTAAGGGCGGACAACAACTCTATTCCAGCGATTTTCGGAAACAGCAGTACGACAATATTGTGCCTTCCGAGTTTCTCACGGAGGCGATATTTGCTAATATGGAGTATAGCCACGCTGACGCATCTGGTCTTCATTTCAATGCGACACTCTGTATGCCAGATGGGGCGAGTTGTTATCTGGTGGAAACATTGATTTCTTATAAGGGTCAAATGACCATGAAGATGATAGAATAAAGGGAACCCGAAAGTTCCCTTTTATTGTTCCTCAATCCATGCGTCTAACAGCATCCTGGCAATAGACAGTTTTTCTGGGATATTTGGGAGATTGTCTTTCCGGAACCAGCCGCCTTTGGCAATCTCGCTTGTCTGTAGGTGGATGTCGCCACTCACATAGTCAGCATTGAAACCAACCATCAGTCCGCAAGGGTAGGGCCAGGGTTGTGAGGCGAAATAACGGATATTCGTAATCTTTACACCAGTCTCTTCCATCGCCTCACGGGCTACGGCTTCTTCCAGTGTCTCGCCTGTCTCCACAAATCCTGCCACCAGTCCGAAGAAATCCCGTTTGAAGTTCTTGGCACGTACCAACAGCACCTCGTCACCTTTATGGATCAGTACGATGACGGCAGTGGCCAGTTGGGGCCATATTTCCTTGCCGCATTCCGTACATTTCTTGGAGATGTCGGTGTCCATACGCATCGGAGCCCCGCAGACACCACAATATTTCGTATTCTGGTCCCAATAGAGCAGTTCCTGGCATTTGCCTGCTTTCAAATAGAGGGGACGGGACAGATTATAATAACTCTGACGAAGTCCGCACATCTCATAACGTTCGTCATCCGTGACTGGCGCATCAATACGGTAGGTTATCACAGGCGTACCATCCTCCATCGGGGTGATATTCATCTGATGCGTCCAAGCCTTCACTTTCGTAGGTGGCTCTTCCAAAAGGGGAATCGTATAACCCTCTGCCGTCTTTTCCAGTAGAAGGTCTTCCTTGCAGAAAACGAAAAAGAACTTTTTCATTCCGATGATGTGAGAATCTGTGGTTTATTGTCCGAAGAGGATTTTACGGTCACGTTCCAGGGCGGGTTTTACCCAATTCTCCGGTACGAAGCGCCAGTTATGGTTTGGCTGCGGATTAATGGTACCCTGACGGTGTATCTCCTCAGCCAGGTAGTGCCGCTGATCCAGTTCTGTGTTCCAGATGACACGACTGTCGAGCGAGTCCTTCGGAATGCCTGCTCCGCGTGTCAGCAGTTCACCGCCGCCATTGGCACGATAACTGTTCATCACCACCTTGTACCATTTCTTCTCGTCGAAAGGCTGTCCGTTTGACATTCTCAGGATTCTCACCTTCTGTCCGTCTGGCTTCGTCAGGTCTACCTCGTAGTCGATGCCTGCTGCCGAGTCGAAATTAAAGGTGTAGTGTTGGAACCCTATCTGTTGCTGGTCGTCTTTCGAGGTGTCATTCAGGCGCAGAGCGTGATCTTCTGGTGAGGTCATCGTGTTGCACCACCTATCGTACGAGAACTCCAAGTGTTTGCGGATTTCTTCACCCGTCATGCGAAGCATGAACATCAGGTTCTCGAAGCGGTATAGTTTGAACATATCGGCCTGCGTCACATCACCAGCCTTGATGGTGGCATTGAATGACAGGGGGGCATTGAATGAGACATCTGCCTTGGATATCTGCAACTGCAGGTTGTGTATCAGGTCGGTGAAAGCCGAATTTCCAAAGAAACTCTCACGGGTGTAGATAGGCTGTTCAAAGTAGCCGATCTTCCGACTCACATATTCCTTCACTGCGTCGATCTTCGACTGGAAGTGGTCAACCATCTTTTGGTCTATCTCCTCATCCTCCACACTGACGATGGTTCCCTTGATGTCCTTTTTCGTCAGCCGACCGTTCTTGTAGGTGAGTTCTATCTCTGCCTCGGCCACATTCTTCACATAGCAACTGGGATCAATGCAGAGCACCTTCTTGCCTGCCTTGTTGGTAATCCACTGGTTGTGTACCTGATGGTCATGTCCGAAGAAGATGATGTCGAAGCCTGGCACTTCCTTTGCCACCGACTCCGTGGCGTCCTCTTCGTATTCGTCGGTCTTGATGCCGCCATTCAGTCCGGAGTGGAACAGCCCGAAGAGCAAATCCGGGTGTTCTGTCTCTTGGATATACTTCACCCATTTCTTGGCGCAACTCACCATCTCCTCAAACTCGATGCCTTTCCAGATGGATTTGTTCAGCCAGTTGGGGATGGCAGGGGTGATCATACCGATGACACAGATTTTTACACCGTCCTTGTAGTGGACAGAGTAGGGTTGTAATCCCGTGTAGATATGGGAGGGACGGGCCTCAGCATTCTTGTATTCCTCTTTGACGATGTTGGCACCAAGCAACGGGCAACGTACCTCACGGATCCACTTGTCGTAGACCTTGTAGCCTGGCTCAATATCGTGATTGCCTACTGTCTCGGCATCATATTTCATATAGTTGATGACGCTGGCAGCGAGGTTCTCATCGGTAGGCATCACGTAGTTCGTCCAATAGACGCAGGGCTGTCCTTGCAGGATATCACCGTTGTCTATCAGCAAAAGGTTGTCGCCATATTGCTGGCGTTGCTTATTAATATAGGTATTCGCACGCGCAAGAGTTCCCTTGATGGGTTTGCCCTCCATAAAGTCCCAGGGGAAGAAGTGTCCGTGAACATCGCTGGTCTCAATGACTTTCAGTCGCACGGTCTTCGTGGCGGGCTGTGCGATTGCTGGAAGCGTAATGCTTACAAAGGCAATGGTTGTTAAAAGGAGTTTCTTCATTTGATTGTTATTTGGGTGCAAAGGTACAATAAAAGTTCGAATTTTCCAAATTCTTGGTACACTTTTTGCAGGATGCTTTTTGCAAATGACAATAAATGAAAAGGAGGACAAGAATATGGCATTCATAGACTATTACAAGATTTTAGGCGTCGACAAGACGATACCGCAGAAGGATGTGAAGAAGGCGTACCTGAAGCGCGCCAAGCAGTTTCATCCCGACTTGCACCCGGATGATCCGAAGGCGCAGGCTAAGTT
>JAFWTK010000273.1 GCA_017518935.1 Prevotella sp. | reverse complement strand
TCTTCACCGTGAAGTAGGGCAGGTTCTGAAGCATAATCTTGTTCTTGCCTTTGAAGAAGTCGGCACCGTTCAGTGTCAGGTTGTCAATCTTCTTGCCGTTGACGAATATCTCGCCATTGTCTTTCAGTTCCACACCGGGCAGTTGCTTGATCAAACCGTCGAGCATTGAACCCTCGGGTACGTTGAAGGCATCAGCGTTGAAGACCAGCGTGTCGCCGCGCCACACCATCTTTACTTTCGTAGCCTTCACCACCACCTCGCCTATCGAACCACCCTCGAAGTGGCTGGCCTTTGCCGTCTTCTTCAGATACACTTTCGGTCCCTCAATGTCCTGACGACGCTTGCTTATCTGCTTCATTTCGAAATTGGCAAAGGCCGTCTCATAGTTGGGGTGCTCCACCTTGAGGATATACTTGGCTGGCTCACGGCTAATCTGGAAATAGTATCGCGTAGTGCCTAACGACCGTCCGAGGCCACTGCTCCAACTATGACTTTCCCATACGGTCATGGTGTCTATCACAGTGGAGTCCTCATGCATCAGTATGACTTTCACATCAGGGATAGCCGCCTTCGTAAACCCGTCGGCCACCGTTCCGTACATTGAAATCCTGTCTTCCTTCTTTTTCTTCACCTTTGTACTGTCCGCCTGTCCATAAACCGCCACCCAGACGAGGGCGAGCATAACGGTGATGATGACTTGTTTGTTCATTAGATACTTTATTATTCTTTAAAACTATTCGTAAAGTTATTCTGAGTTTCTGAATTGAGCAAGGAAACTGGATGAAAACAAGCAAAAGGGGTGTTACAGCGTTTTTAGAGTTAAAACGCTGATAATAAACGGAATAAGGAAAAAGTTGCTAAGAAAAAAGTGCCAGACTGTAACGCCTATTTATGGGCGATGGCCTCATAAAGCTGCAACATTTGACGTTTCAGGAGGTCGGCATCGAGACCATTGGTCAGAGAGTCACGATAGGCTCGGCCGTAGAACAGGGCAATGAAAGTCTGGGCCATCAACTCCATGTCGATGTCTGGCTGAACCTCTCCACGCTCTACTGCACGGCTGATGACTTGCTGCCATACCTGCTGTTCACGTGTGATGGTCTGCTGTTGCCGTTCGGAGAGGTCCGGGAAGAGGACGGCTATCTGCTGGATAATACTGAGATAGGCCCGACTGCACTCCACAAACGTTACTCCTTCACCCATCAGCGTCATCAGTTCTGTCATGGTACGCTTCACACCATCGATATAGGCATCGATGAACTCCCTGAGCGAAGGATCCACACCTACACGTATCTTCGTGTCTATGCTCTGACGGTCTAAGACATATTGCTCAACCACCTGACGGAACAGATCGAGTTTGGAATCCGCATAATGGAAGATGGCACCACGACTCATGCCGGTAGCCTTCTCGATGTCACCGAGGCTCACACCGTCGTATCCATGGAGGATGAAGAGACGGAACGTGGCGTTAAATAACTCTTCCTTATGACTCTTGCGCATATCAGTGTGCAAAGATACATTATTTATTTGATATAGGCAGCATGAAGATTAAAAAAGATGAATTATTAGTTAAAAATACCAATCGGTCGGTTTGTTATTAAAGTTATTGCATATCTTTGCAGAAAAATCTGCGAGAACGGGTTGCGCCTTGGCAATTCAAGTAAACTTGATTGCACTCGGCTTGCACCGTCCTTGCAAGTCGAAATAATGAACGATTATGAAAAAGATTGTTGGGATAATGATGATCATCGCCATGATGGCTGGTTGCAATGAGGTGCGGAATCCGCTGTTAAAGGAGGCGGCAGAGATTGTGCATCAACGCCCTGATTCCGCGCGCGTATTAATCAGTAAGGTGGCCACGGCATCGCTCAGCGAGGCGGACAGAATGGAATACAACCTACTGAAGGTGATGACGGATTATATCGTGCTGCATCAGGCAGAGGGCGATTCGCTCATTTCGACCTGCGTGGACTACTACGACCATCATGGCGACGCCTGGCATCGCGGGAGGGCCTACTATTACAGGGCAGGCATCAGAAGACGTTTTCAGCTCGGGATGGTCGATGCCGTCAAGGATTATAAGATGGCTGAGCGGATAGCAGAGGATGCGGATGAGGAACTGCTGAAGAACATGGTGTACGAGAATCTGGCTTATGCCAATTATTATTGCCTCAACCACACGCTCTTGTTGAATTATTCGCAGAAGTTTCTTGAGAGCAGTCTCAAACTGAATGATAGTGTGATGGTGATGAGGGGCCTTCAGATGTGTGCTGCAGCATATTCGCAGATGAAGATGCAAGACAATGCTTATGATTGTATTTTCAAGAGTCTGGATTATATTCACTTGGCTGACAGCCTCTTGCGGTCTGACATCTATTTCAATGTCGGAGCAATGTATGAGGAAAAGAATGATGAACTGAATGCACGGAAATATCTGAATTTATGGAAAAAGTATAAGACCGCTGCCAGTAATAAAGGGAATATCACCGAGGCTCGCCTTTTGAAAGCACAAGGGCATTATGAGGAGGCTAAAGATGTTGTGAAGAACTGTATCACTATGAAGGATCCATTTGTGCGTATCAACGCGATGGAGTTACTGGCAGAGCTGTATGAACTGACTGACGATAAGGGTGAGGCTCTGAAAATGAAGAAGCAAGTAGATGCATACAAAGATTCGGTCATGACAATCAATCATAGTCTGGAGATAGCCGACTGGCAACAGAAGTATGATGAAGAGCGATGGGAGGAGAAATCGCAAAGGAAGATGATGGGAACAGCAAGTGTGATTACCTTCGTCATCATAGTGGTACTGGCGGTTGGCATTTGGTGGCATCGCAAGAGAGTGCATGAACTGGGTTTCCAACTCGACGAGAATGCCAAACTGATTAATGAACATCAGGCGAAGATAGAGCGACTACAGCAAAACGGTGAGGCCAGTGAACAGACCATCGCCGAACTGAACAGGCAGATAGAGACCAGCCGTCAGCGCATTTCCAACAAACTGCTCGTCGGTACGAGGTGCTTTGTAAGAATGCAGCAGAAGGAATGCATTGCTGACTTAACGCCAGAGGAAAGACAGTGTCTGATAGACTACTTCGCCCTGTTACGCCCCAAACGTTGGCAGGAGTGGGAACATACCTACACCTCACTCACCCCGGCGCAATACGTCTTCCTCATCCTTCAAGACGATCTCCACTATGATGACGACACCATTGCCAAAATCCTCGACGTCAAGCCCGCTTCCCTCCGTACCCTGCGCTCAAGGATCAAAGGAAGGGAGAAATAACACCTTCTTCCTCATCCTCTACGAAATGGGCATGGATGATAAGGCCATGCGTCGCATCATGGGCATCACCAACAGACCATCCGTTCTACAAGGTACAGGATTCAGCAGAATGGGAAGAAGGAGGGGAGGGATAACAAAAATGAATCAGCTACATCCGTCGTAATAACTTTTGTGGCAGATTTGTCAATGCAAAGATATCCTTTCCCTTCGCTATTATTTGTTCCTATTCCTGACTTTTCTGCTAGAAAACAGAGGGACGGTTCTTTCGTTACATCAAAAAACAGGCACCCAACCGGATGCCTGTTTTACATACTGTGCCAGGAACGATGTGTTCCTTTGCTATTACTTAATCACGACTTTTGTGCCGTCGATGATGTAGATGCCCTTCTGGGCGGGCTTGCTGCTCAGGCGCTGTCCGTTCAGGTTGAACATTTCTCCATTCTCGCTGCCGGCCTTCAACGAACCGATGCCCGTAGGCACTTCTTCCTCTTCGTAATCCACTAGCACCTCCACGTCGCTCTGGAGCATCTCGGGCAGTGTCCAGATTCTGCCTGTTTCATCGGGATTCAGTTCCACTCCAATACCATCGGGGTCGTTCATTACCACGTAGATGTTGACAGGGACATAGCCCATGTTCGTGGTCACATCGAGAACGCCATCAATGACCTCTCCAGTGACGGAGATTTTTGTATTCCAACCATCGATGGCTCCAATTGTGATATTTGTCGCATTAGTGGTAACATTGGTCACTGTGAGCATAGCGTTGGGGGCAGAGCCCATAATGGCCTCATATACGGCACCGAGTGTAGTCTTATAGGGCAGTCCTGTAACGAGTTCCCATGGGTCGTCTCCTCCTATTGAGGCCCCCATCGTGTACGTCGTTGGTTCGAATCCCCAAGCCGTCACGCTGCTCACCGTCTTCTCGCCGTTGTAAATCAGGGCCACCTTCGTGCCGGCCTTCACGGCGTCGGCCGTACCCTCGGCGGGATCAATTTCCCAGTTCTCGGCATCCTCTGTGCCACCCATCAGGGCGATGCTGTAGGTGGGCTCCACGGTCACCTTCACCGTGGCCTCAGCCTTCGAGTAGTCGTCGTTGCCGGCGAACTTCACCGTCAGCGTGGCCTCGCCAACCTTCAGGAACTTGATGTCGTCCAGTACGCCCGTGGCCTTGTTGTCATCGCCGAAGGCCATCACCTCCGTGTTGTCGCTCTCGAAGGTGAAGCCCATCGCAGCGTCCAGGCCATCGATGCTATACATCAGATTGCCGACGAACTCAGCCTCCTGACCCATAGACACCAGCACGCCATTCTCAGCGTTGATCTCAACAACGCCGTACGTCAGCATCATCTGCGACTGCGTCTTATAGACAATCTCCAACTCCACGTCACCGGCAGGCATCTGGAACGTCCACTCGTTCTCGTTCTCAGTCGGTGTCACCATGATGGCGTCGGGGTCGTAAAGCAACAGGCCGTAGGTAGAGAAGTGGCTCATGGTGACGGTAGCCACCTTGTTGATTGCATCATAGACGGTGGGAATCAGTTCTGTGGGCAGATATTTCACGTTGTCGAAGAACCATGTCTGTAGTTCCTTGCCCGTGGGTACGTTGCCGAGGAACTTCAGGCTGGCAATGACCTTGCCGGCGTTGAAGTTCAGTGCCTGGCTGCCGTTGGTGAGGTTGACGATGAGTTTGGCCAGCACGCTGGTGGTGCCGATCTTCTGTGCCTCCTCCTCGTAGGTGGTCTCAATGTTCACCTCTTCTGGGTTGCCTTCGAGGATGCTGTTGACGGCCTCCTTATCGAAGTTCAGGGTGTAGGCGTTATCGCCCGTACCCACGTTCACCGTGAGACCGGAGTTCTTGGCCTGGTTGAACTTGTCGAGCAGGTTGGTCTTCTCGCCGGGGTTGATATTGGCCTCTACCTCGGCACTGCCGTACTGGTAGGCGATGATTTGGACACGATATGCACCAGAACCGAGATCTTCAATCTCTGTTACAATCCATGCGTTAAAGGGATTACGGTCGGCATCGCAGGGTGTGTAGGTGTACCGGCTGCTATTACGAACTTTTTCAAGTACACCTCCCTCAAGGATTCTCACTTCGTAGCCACTGCTCGCTATAGCCTGCGAAGAACTCTGTAAACTATAGTGTTCGTCATCCTGGCTTTGCAGAAAGTAGGGCATAAGTTTGAGGCCGTACGATGATTCTATGCCAGTGACGGAAGCACCCTCGACGAGGATGTCGTCTGGTTGCAGGTTGTTTATGTCCACGCTGCTGTTGTAGACCGTACCGTCTGCCCATGCGCCCATCGTCATTGCGAATAGCGCGACGAGCATCATTATCATTCTTTTAATCTTAGTCATAATCTTTATTGTTTTTTATTTATTTTTTTCTCATTATATTATTACGCGAGCGAGGCGGGTTACTTCTTCTTCACCGTGATGCTCTTCACCTCGCGGTCGCCCGAGTACTTCAGCGTCACGGTTTCGCCTTCGGCCACGCCCGTAGTCGTAGCCTCAGCGGGAGTGATTTCCCAGTTGTCGGCATCCTCAGTGTCGTCCGCCAGGGCGATGCTGTAGGTGGTTTCGGTGGCGAAGGTTAAGAAATCGCTAGAACTATTTGATGTCAGATAAGCCTTGCCCACGCCGATGGTCTCGCCACTTTGCAGTCTGTAGAAACCTACGCCCTGCGAGCCGTCGTTCAGCACGTAAGTTGTGCTTGGGTCAGCAGCCGTCAATCCTGCTGCATCCGACACGCCCAGCAGGCTGTTGCCGCTGAAGTCGTTGCTGCTGGCTGTCGATGTCAGCGTCATGGTAATGGTGCCCGCTGTCGATTTCAGAATGACGGCGTTGTTTTTAGTCACAATCTGGTCTTCTTCCAGTTCCGTCTGTGTCAGTTTGTCTTCACTGAGCGCAGCCTTGAAAATCTGCGTGTTGGCATCAGCCTCGAAGTCGTAGTTCTGGTTGTAGAACGTCATCCAGTATGCACCGCCAGCCGAGTTCGCCGTCAGGTTCATTGTCACCGCTGCACCGTCAGCAATGCCTGTGAAGGCATCTGTTCCAATAGTCGGATTGCTGTTAAGGGTAACCGTACCCAGGTTGCTACAATTACGGAAGGCCGACTGACCGATGCTCGTCACGCTGGCGGGGATGCTAATCGATGTCAGGCTTGCGTTGTTGCAACCAGAAAAGGCATAAACACCGATTGTCGTCAAGTTAGCAGGGAGGTCGATAGAAGTCAGACCGGTGCAATTACGGAAGGCCTGACTTTCGATGCTCGTCACGCTGGCGGGGATAGTAATCGCCTCCAGGCTAGTGCATTGATAAAAGAGCTGACTAGGGATGCTCGTCAAGTTATCAGGGAGATTGGCAGATTTCAGATTGGAGCAACCATAGAAGACCGACTGACCGATGCTCGTCACGCTGGTGGGGATGCTAACCGTTGTCAAGTTTGTGCAAGACATGAAAACCGAAGAGCCTAATGTCGTCACACTGGCGGGGATATCGATCTCCGTCAGGCCGGTACGACCGAATGCCCCATTTCCGATGGTCGTCACACTGACGGGGATATCAATCGTTGTCAGACTGGAGCATTGTTCGAAGGCTGACCGACCGATGCTCGTCACGCCAGTAGGAATAGTGACCGACGCCAAGTTGGCGCATTGATTGAAAGCATATTCACCGATGCTTGTCACGCCAGACTCTATCACAACGCTTGTAATAGAGGATTTATAGGCGTTCCATGGAGCCTTTGTCATAAACAGATCATACTTCGTCATTGCCCCCGAGCCGCTGATGGTGAGTGTGTGTGTGGATTCTACATAGGAATAAGTAAGGCTCGTTCCGCACGATCCACTGTCGTCTGCCCATGCGCCGGATACCGTCAGGCAGAGCAGCGCGAGAATTGAAAGTAATTTTTTTCTCATAATGTTAATTAATTAATAGTTATAATACATATAGGTAATATATTCTCTTGTCTTGTCGTAAATAGATTAGAAATCCGTTTGCAAAAGTACGAAGAAAAAAGAAGAATCCATCATGAAGATATGCACGCATTTGGGCCACACACCAAATACGTGCGTTAAAAAATCAAAAACACAAAACAGAGTGGAAAACAGAGGGAAAACAGAGGGAAAACAGAGGGACGGTTCTTTCGTTACATCAAAAAACAGGCACCCAACCGGATGCCTGTTTTACATACTGTGCCAGGAACGATGTGTTCCTTTGCTATTACTTAATCACGACTTTTGTGCCGTCGATGATGTAGATACCCTTCTGGGCGGGCTTAGCGGAGAGGCGACGACCGCTGAGGTCATACCACACATCTGACATCTTGCCTCTGACATCTTCCATCTCATCAATGCCAGTAGGCGTGTTGCCCTCGCAGATCCAGTTGAAGCAGGAGCCGTAACTTCTCAATGTCAAGAGAGTCGCCAGGAATACCGTACCAGCATCAAAGTGGTCCTTCTCGCTGAAGGTATCGTCGATGCGATTCATGCTGTCCTCGTCCTGAGGATGGGCGTCGCGGAAGGAGAGATAATTGCCGTAAGGCACGATCACGTCGTGCTTCGAGTGGAAGAACTGTATGCGGTGCTGCGGTTCCCAGCCCGTGATGACGGAATTGTCGGCCAGGGCACGGTGCAGGGCCTCCGCGGCATTGGCGGGATTATATTGCCACACCCCTATTTTTAACGTATTTTTATCATCCTCTTGACCTGCGACTTGATGACTTTCAACGTTGATTTGTCACCGGCGAAGACGGAGTTCAGGCCCTGTTGTTCCTGGGCCGGATCACCCGTATAGTCGTCGCCCACCTGCCACTGTTCCTCATGCCTGGGCTTGGCATAACCACCCCATCCCCAGAAGTTACAACCAGCAAAGTAACCACCTTGTTCAGCATTGTCTGCGACAAGTGAGAAGACATACTGATAGAAGCCGTCACGCCCCTTCGTCGGAGTACCGAGGGCAAACTTAAACCCATCTCTCGGATAACCGAATTCCTCCATCACCAACGGCTTCTTCAGTCGGGCGCAGATGGCCAGATGCTTGTCAATATAGTCTTTCGTATTGGTCTTGGCCTGTGGCAAATCCTCAATGAGGTGATCCTGCCGCGCCCAACTCCAGTTGTAGGGCCAGAGATGGATATTACAATAATCGATGTTCTGGTCGGCGCAGATGCGCTCATAACACTCCCAGTCGTTCTCGCAGCCCCACGACCCCTCGCTGCCGATGGAGATCAGATGATTGCCGTCGAGACTGCGGATGAGTGCCGAGGCTTCAGAGAGCCACTTCTCGAAAGCAGGCAGCACCTCCTTGCTAAAGGCCCTCGGCTCATTGCCTATCTGCCATGACATGATGGCGGGATCGTCCTTGTAGGCCAATCCAGTGTATCGGTTGGTGCGCCCGAGGATGAAACGCACATAATTATAGAAAAGTTCATGCGCCTTTTGGTTGGTAGCATATTTGCTCATCGCTGACATGTAGGCAGAATAACCGTCCTCGTTGGGTCGCGGCTGCTTGCCTGCCCCGGCATGCTCCAGATAGAAGCCGTAGCCCCCACTCCACTCCCATGAGTTGTTCAGGTAGAGCACAGCCACCATCTTCCTTTTGCCCATCTCCATCAGGAGGTAGTCGAGTCCGGCCAGGATGGTATCGTTGTACACGCCCGGCTGCACCTGCAGCGTGGGCTCCACCTTCGTGGTCACGCCCCGTTCGCCGTCGCTGCCTACGAGGATGCGCAGGTTGTCAATGCCCATCCGCTTCATCAGGTCCAGTTCGCGACCCAGTCGCCGACGGTCGCCCCCCTGCCCTTCCGAGCCGAGAATGGCACCATACCAGAAATTTGTACCGACATAATAATACGGTTTCCCATCTTTCAGGAAGTGCCCGTCTTTGACTGTCACAAACGCTGTCTGTCCCGCCACCGGCAGACAGACTGCCGCCAACAGGCTTAATAAAAGTCGTTTTAGTTGTTTCATGCTGTATTCTATTTGATTTCACCTTCTTGCATAAATGCGGGCGACGATGGCTCCGCTGATGTTGTGCCACACGCTGAAGACGGCACCGGGGATGGTGGCCATGGGATAGGCGGCAAAGTGGAGCGTGGCTAGCGACGAGGCGAGGCCGGAGTTCTGCATGCCTACCTCGATGCTGACAGCCTTGCGTTTGGCTGCCGGCATGCCCAGCAATGTGCCGATAACATAGCCTACAGCGAGGCCGCCCATGTTGTGGAGCATCACCACGAGGATGACGATGAGGTCGCTTGACAGCAACTTCGCTGCGCTGGCGGATATCACGATGAGTACGATGGCACAGATGGCAAGCGACGATAGGGCTGGCAGATAGGCCGTAGCCGCTGTGGTCTGGCGCGGCCAAAGCCGCTTCACGAGTAGCCCCGCCCCAATGGGCAGGATGACCACCCAGAGGATGCTCAGCAGCATGCCTACCACATCCACGTCGACCGTCTTGCCAGCCAGCAGCAGCACCAGCAGCGGTGTAAGCACAGGAGCCAGCAGCGTGCTAACGCCTGTCATTCCCACCGACAACGCGAGGTCGCCATGGGCCAGATAGGTGATGACGTTCGAGGCCGTGCCGCCAGGGCAGCAGCCCACAAGCACCACGCCCACCGTCAGTGCCTCGTCAAGCGCAAAGGCCCTCGCCAACGTCCACGCCAATAGCGGCATGACCGTGAACTGTGCCAGACAGCCTATGACGATATCCTTCGGGCGGCTGAACACGATGTGGAAGTCATCGGCTCGCAGCGTCATACCCATACCGAACATGATAATGCCCAGCAGAGGATTGATCACCGTCGGCCTTACCCGACTCATCACTTCCGGGAACACCAGCGCCACTATCGCCGACAGCAGCACCAGTACACCCATGTATTCCGATATGTAATGAATAAGGGTGGCGGTGAGCACCCGGCAGTTCATTCTAGTCATACTTTTTTTAATTGTTGCTTATTTCTTTCCTGTTGTACCGTCGCTGTAGGTAATGTAGGTTACTTGGGTGGGATTCTTTTCCACGACAAGGCATCCGTTTTCGTAGGTGTAGGTGACAAGGTCGCCGTTTTCCCATGTGAGTTTGTATTGGTCTAGTAGTCCGAGATTGAAGTCCTCTACAGTATTTCTAACTCATGGTATAGTTGACGCCGATGTTACCCCACAGTTCATCAGGAATGGTAACGGACGAGGCCCTCGATGGGACTACGGGTAACGGCCCCGACAGTGTAACCCAAGGAGCGGGCCACCTCATGTAGTTCGGCCTGATAGTAATAGGCAAGGCTGCCAACGAACGACACGGGAAGGTCGCGACGTTGGTAGGGCGCAATGTTGAAACGGAAGAAGTCGGCGAAATTGTCCATCACAAGGCGACGCAACTCCAGCCAGTCGGCCATGTGGCTGTGTACGTATTCCGACAGCGAGGCCAAGAAGCGGTTAGGCATGGGTTGACGGTACACTTTGTCGATAATCTCAGGCAGTGAAAGCCTCGTCTCTTCCTCAAAGTCGTTGACAATTTCTTCTGACAAAACGCCCTTGTAGAGATCGTGCAGGAGGCGCTTACCAAGGGCAGCCCCACTCCCCTCATCGCCCAGCACATAACCCATGGCGGGTGTATTCATCACAATCCGCCCCCCATCATAAAGACAAGAATTAGCGCCCGTCCCTAAAATACTGGCTATGCCACTATTATGGCCAAACAGGGCACGTGCAGCACCCAACAAATCGCTGTGAGCCTCGACAGTCTTTGCCTTGAAGGCATCGTGAAGGATATCTATCATCGGTGACACCATTTCAGGGCGCACGCCACTGCCATAAAAGAAGACAGATACCACCTCACTAGCCTCCACATTGGGAAGCAGTTCTTCATGGAGAATCTGCAGAACGGCCTCCCGCTTCTGGTGGACGGGATTGATGCCTTGGGTATTGTAATAGACGACGGTCTTGTTGTCAACAAGAGCCCAATCGGTCTTGGTGCTTCCGCTGTCTGCTATCAGTATCATAATTTCAATGTTTTTTGCTATTCGGGTACAAAAGTAAACAAAAAAATGCTAATTCTGCATGTTTTCGGCAGAATATTTCATATTTTACGAAAATAGTTGTAATTTTGCATCCATTATGAGAAGATTTATCATTATCATAGTTCTTCTGTTGGGTATCACGATAGAGGGCGGTGCCGTGCTCAAGGAAAAGAACCTGGAAGAGACGCTGACCATCCTGCGCTCAGAACTGACCAAGCACTACCACGAGATGACCTCGCAGCGCGAAGAGCGGGAGGAACAGACCCAGGAGGTGTTCCGCAACCTGACGCAGACTATGAAGCAGTCGAACCAGAACGCCCTGATGCTCTATTCACAGAATCAGGAATACCTGTTCGACCTGACCTATGCCTGTCATCAGGCCACCGAACAGTACCAGCAGTTCCAGCACCAGCAGATGCCTTTCCGCGATTTCCTGAAAAAGACCGACGTGGAGATCGCCCGTTACGACAGTCTGGTGAACAGTCTGAAACAGATGCCGACGAACATGTTGAGCGAAGAGGCTAAGACCAACCGCAACGTGTGTCTGACGCTGGCCACGAGCATCATGAGGACTTTAGAAGAGGACTCCCAGCATATGACGGACTACATCCGCTACTACGACAGCACGGAGCAACGCCTGAAAAACATGAACGACTACGCCCAAAAGCGCTACTACGACATACAGACAAGCATTTTTGTGAATGGTGGCGACACCTATATCGACATTGTGCGCCATCTGAAAGAGAAATGGCTGACGATGAAGGAGGTGATGCAGAAGAAATACACCACCGACAAGGAGAGCCGTCGTTCCGACTGGAACGTCTACTGGATTTTCGGCCTGTTTTTAGCCATCGCCTTCTATGCCCTCATCGCCGTCCTACTGAACCAATTGGTGTACCGCTTCATGCCCAAACGGTTTCACACAGAGGAGTTTTTGAAAAAACGCACATCAATCATGTGGGCCACCACGGCCATCACACTGGCCATCATCATGGGCATCGTAAACCATTACATCGACCAGAATTTTTATATCATGGCAAGCGGACTCTTTGTGGAATACCTCTGGCTGCTGGCCGTAATCCTGATATCACTACTGTTGCGTCTGAACAGCGAACAGATACGGAGTGCCTTCCATATCTATGCCCCATTGCTGGTCATCGGCTTCGTGGTCATCACCTTCCGCATCATCCTGATACCCAGCGAACTGGTGAGTCTGATCTTCCCGCCGATCCTGCTGACCTGTATGGTGTGGCAGTGGTTAGTGGTGAGGAAGCACAATCAAAACATCCCCCGCTCAGACATGTTTTATACATATGTCTCACTGACAGTGTTTATCGCCTCGGTATGCTGTTCGTGGGCGGGCTATACGCTGCTCTCCGTGCAATTGCTCATCTGGTGGATCATGCAGTTGACGTGTATACTGACCATCACCTGCATCTCCGACTATCTGAAAATTTACGAGGAGAAGCACGGCTTCGACCAAAAGCCCATCACGCAGACATGGCTCTACACGCTAGCACGCCAGGTGGTCATGCCGGTACTCATCGTGTGGTCGGTGATGCTCAGCGTCTACTGGGCCACCGACGTGTTCAATCTGAGCGACATGTGCTGGGATTACTTCAACAAGAAGTTCATCAACCAGGAGAACCTACAGGTGAGCATCGTAAAACTGGCAACAGTAATTAGTCTCTGGTTCCTCTTCAAGTGGCTCTCGAAGACCATCCTCGCCCTAATGCGCCTGCACTTCGAGATCAAAGACCCCTCGACAGCAGAAAGCCGGGTAGTGATGGGCAAGAACGTGATTCAACTCATCATCTGGGGCATCTGGCTGCTAGGGACACTCGCCTACCTACATATCAGCGTCGCCTGGCTGCTTGCCATCTCGGGCGGACTCTCCACCGGTATCGGTTTTGCCTCGAAGGACATCATCGAGAATATCTATTACGGTGCCTCGCTGATGACGGGACGTATCAAGGCCGGCGACTGGATACAGGTGGACGGCACCACGGGTAAGGTGGTATCCATCAATTACACCTCAACCATCGTGGAGTCGCTCTATGGCGAGGTCATCACCTTTCAGAACTCACAACTGTTCACGAAGAACTACAAGAACCTGACCCGCAACCACGGGTATATCCTCGTCCTGATACCGTTCAGCGTGGCCTACGGCTCGAAGGCCGGACAGGTGAAGGACCTCATCGAGGATGCCGTCCACAACCTGAGACACCACCTGATAGACAATGAGAAGCGCATCAGGGTGGTGATGACGGAGATGGCCGACTCGAGCATCAACTTCCAACTCATCGTCTGGGTGGACGCCGTGAAAAAGGTCTATGTGGTGAGCGATATCCTGAACTGCATCTACGACACGCTGAATGCCAACGGCATCGAGATTCCGTTCCCGCAACGCGATGTTCACATTAAAAGTGATAAGTAAAAAATTTACCAAATTCTTTGGTAGTTAAAGATAAAATGCTTATTTTTGCAAAGCAAATATGATGAAAGAAGCAACAATCATTGCCGGTCCCTGTGTGATTGAGTCAGCAGAACTGCTCGAAACCGTTGCACGTAAGTTGATGGAAATCAACGAAAAACAAGGGACAGACATCATCTTTAAAGCCTCGTTCGACAAGGCCAACCGCACGTCGATACGTTCTTTCCGCGGTCCGGGACTGGAGCGCGGTCTGCAGTTGCTTTCTGACATCAAGACGAAATACGGGCTCCGGATCCTGACGGATATCCACGAGGCCTGGCAGGCCAAACCCGCCGGCGAGGTGTGCGACGTGCTGCAGATACCCGCCTTCCTCTGTCGACAGACTGACCTGCTCGTGGCAGCCGCCAAGACAGGACGTGTTATCAACATCAAGAAGGCCCAGTTCCTGAGCGGGAAGGACATGAAGTATCCCGTAGAAAAAGCCCGTGAGGCCGGTGCCAAGGACATTTGGCTGACGGAACGGGGGAACATGTTGGGTTACAACAACCTGGTGGTGGACTTCCGTAACATCCCCGACATGCTGGAGATTGTGCCAACGGTCATCATGGACTGCACACACAGCGTACAGCGACCGGGCGGCAGCGACGGGAAGACCGGCGGCGACAGGCGCTTTGTGCCGCAGATGGCACTGGCGGCGAAAGCCTTCGGCGCCACAGGCTGGTTCTTTGAGGTTCACCCCGATCCCGACAAGGGCCTGAGCGATGCCGCCAACATGCTGGAACTCGACAAACTCGAGCCACTTATAAAAGAAATCATCAAATGACAGCAAGAGAATACGCCATACAATGCATCAAGGACGAGGCCCAGGCCGTGATGGGACTGATCCCGCAGATCGACGACAGTTTCGACGAAGCCGTTGAACTGATCTACCATTGCAAGGGAAAAGTCATCGTGACGGGTGTGGGCAAGAGCGGACACATCGGTGCCAAGATTGCCGCTACCCTCTCCTCGACGGGAACACCGTCGTTCTTCATCAACCCCCTCGACGTCTTCCACGGCGACCTCGGGGTGATGGCACAGGGGGATGTGGTACTGGCCATCAGCAACTCCGGACAGACGGACGAACTGCTGCGCTTCATCCCGATGGTGCTCCACATGCAGATACCGATTATCGGCATGAGCGGCAATCCAGAATCGCTGTTGGCCAAATATTCCACCTGTCATCTGAATGTGAGCGTGGAAAAAGAGGCCTGTCCGCTGAACCTGGCTCCCACCAGTTCGACAATGGCACAACTGGCGATGGGCGATGCGCTGGCAGTAGCCCTCATTGAAAAGCGCAACTTCCAGCCGCGCGACTTCGCCCAGTACCATCCGGGCGGAGAACTCGGCAAGCGGTTGCTGACAACGGCACAGGACGTGATGCGGACGGAAGACATGCCCGTATTGCCGCCTGATATGCGCCTGGGCGAAGCCATCATCCTGGTGAGCAAAGGCAAACTGGGACTCGGTGTGGCAGAGACCGACGGTCAGATTGTGGGTCTTATCACCGACGGCGATATCCGCCGGGCCACAGAGAAGTGGCAGGCCGAGTTCTTTGACCATACTGTGAGTGACATCATGACGCGCACCCCGAAGACGGTCAAGCCGAACACGAAGATTACGGAAATACAACAGATTATGAACAGATATAAAATACATTCGGTACTGGTGACCGACGACGACAGACATCTGCTCGGCGTGGTTGACCACTACTCGTGTATGATATAGAAGTGAAGTCCGCGATTAAGCGAGAGCAGTGCCAAGCATGCTTGAGCAATGCCGAGCGTGAGCGGGCTCGATGTGAAACATCAAAAGTGAAGAGTGACATGAAGATAAAGAAACTGCTGTTTGTTTTGTTGTTGGCACTACCGACGGTAGTGGCGGCAGATTTTCTGTTTAAGACGCTGGATGCCAGTCAAGGGCTGACCAGCAGTCAGATTAACTGTATCCTAAAGGACTCACGCGGATACATGTGGTTTGGTACGCCAGCCGGACTCTACCGGTATGACGGCTATGTGTTCAAGAACTTCCAGAGCGACTCGCAGGATGGTAACTCGCTGCCCAATAGTTACATCAATTCCATCCAAGAGACGCTGGATGGCAATCTGCTCATCCAGACCGCCTCCGGCTACTGCGTCTACCACCCGCAGACAGAGAGTTTCGAGCGCGACATGAAGCAGTATTTCGCCCGAATGGGGATCGAGACCATTCCGAGCATCGTCTATGTGGATCGCCATAAGAACCTCTGGGGTGCCATCCCCAACAAGGGCGTGGTCTGTTTCAACATGCAGCAGCAGACCTCCTACGAGTTCGGTTATACCGACGATGCCCACGGTGTACCACAAGGTCTGGTATGTTCCATCGGTGAATGTAAGGACGGTGCCATCATCGTCTACGACGACGGACGTCTGGTATGTTGTGACGTGATGCATCAGCAGCATACCGTCTGGGGCACCAGCGACATCGCCGTACAGAAAATCAGGAAGACCAAATCGCTGAAAGTTTTTGCCGACGAAATGGATAATATCTGGCTGTACGGTCAGGGAACCCTTTTCAAATACAACAAGAACGCCGGTACATGGGACACCTCCCTCGGTAACCAACTGGGACTGACAGGTGTTGGCGTAGACCGTAACATCAATGGCATGGCTGGCGATAAGAAAGGGAACATCTGGATTGGCGCTGACCAACTGGGTCTGCTGCGTTACGACATGAACACCCAGCAGATCGACAGCGTCAGCCCCGTAAACATCAATATCCGCCGCATCTTACGCAGTAGAATCAGCATCCAGAGTCTCTATGTGGACGACACCGACTTGTTGTGGGTGGGAACTGAAAAGAGAGGCGTTGCTTACTCAGGCAACTATATCTATCGCTTCGGTACGACACACAACGGAGACGTTACCGCCATGGCACAGACGGACAGCGGAAAAATCTGGTATGGAACGAGCAACAGGGGTGTCCTCGACTATCACGGTCCGCTGGCCAGTCTGAAAGTATCATGCATGGCCATCACCCCCGACGGTAGTCTGTGGGTAGGTTCAATGCACAATGGACTAACCCGTATCAAGGGCGGCACATCGACTATCTACTCGTTGGCAAAGGATAGTACCAGAACGCTGATCGACGACCATGTGAACGCCCTCTGCGTCGATAAGATCGGTAACCTGTGGATTGCCACCAACGGCGGCCTGCAGGTCTACAACCCCAGGATGAACTCCTTCTCATCCTACACCAGGGAGAGCGGCAAACTGAACACCAACAATGTGTCCTGCCTCTATTTCAACAAGGACGGGAAGACCAACGACCTCTTTATCGGTACTGCCGAAGGTCTGGTAATCATGAACCTCTCCAATACGGAGAAAAAGGTCTTGACAGGTAATTCTAATAATGTGAAGCAGTTTACCAACAACTACATCACACAGGTGCTACAAGACTCCCGTGGTCTAATTTGGATTGGAACGCGTGAAGGACTAAACATTCTGGATATGGAAACCGACAACCTGCAATACCTGACAGAAAAGCAAGGATTGTGTAACAATAATATCAATGGTATTGCAGAAGACAAGAGCCATAACATCTGGGTGACCACTAGTAGTGGTGTGAGCCGTGTGGTGGTACAGCGCAACCACGAGGATGGCACCTATAATTTCAGTCTCTACAATTACGACACGACCGACGGTCTGCAAAGCAACGAGTTCAATCATGGTGCCATTCTCACCAAAAAGGACGGTGATGTGCTGCTTGGCGGTATCTTCGGTATTAACTGGGTAGTTCAAAAAGAAAAGGATGACAACGATGCCCTGCCACGTGTCATGCTGACACAACTGTTCCTCGGCGAAGAAGAAGTACAGGTTGGACACGCCTATGGCGGTAAGGTCCTTTTGGGACAGGCCCTGAACGAAAGTAGCAAATTGGAACTGGGACATGACCAGAACACCTTCACCATCAAGTTCGGTGCAGGCAACTACAACCAGAGTGAGCGTCTGCAATTTATGTACTGGATGGAAGGTCTCGACGACGACTGGAAGAACGGTAACGCGCTGACACATGGCGTCACCTTCCAGAACCTCAGCAGCGGCCACTACACCCTCCACGTGAAAGCCATCAGCGCAGAAGGTGCCGTCAGCAATCAGGAACGTACCCTTGATATCCACGTCGAAAGTCACTGGCTGCTTTCCTGGTGGATGATACTCGCCTACATATTGATTGCTACCGTCATTATCTACTTCTGGCGCGTTGGCGTGAAACAAATCAAAGCCATCAGGACACGCAAGCACGCCATCATCAACCAACTGATACGCCAGCGTGAGGAAATCAAAGCTGCCAGCGATGACCTGCGACAGCCGATGGCCCGTATGACTTCCATCATCGGTAACCTGTCAGAGAAGGAGAAGTCTTTAGAGGAACGTGAGCAGTTAAATGCCCTGCACTCGCAGATGCTGCAGATTATCACCCGCGTCAGTGATATGCAGACCAATCTGGAGAATCCCGAAGAGAAGGCCAAGAACGTAGTTCACGACCGTCTTGAACTAAACGGACGTGGTGAAATTGAACTGCCGGAGATTGCCAGCGAGACGCTGACAACAGATATCACTAGATCGAGGGCGGCCATTGATGCGCCGACGATGAAGTTCTCTGTCGTGATGATCGACGACAATCTCGACTTCTTGAAGTTCGTCACAGCCAGACTGAAATACGTGTACGCCTTCCACGCCTATAATGACATCGAGAAGGCTGCCGACGATATCCTCGAGATGCGTCCGGATCTCGTGATCTGTAAACAGGACATGCCAGGTATGACGGGTAGTGAACTGTGTAACCAGATCAAGACCAACCCGATTACCCAGAAGACGAAGTTCGTGCTGCTGACCGACGGTGTGCTCACACCACAGGATATGCGTAAGCAGAATTTCACCCTGTCGGCAGACGACTATCTCGCCAAACCTTTCAACCTGCAAGAGGCCGTGATGCGGTTCAACAAAATTCTGGGACTTGGTCATATCGAGATGGACAGCAACCTCATCGAAGGTGCTGAGACCCGTATGCTGGAAGACCGCAACGCCAGTATGACGACGGCTACGGAAAGTTATGACGACATCGGTGTCTACGATGCCAAGAACGACACTATGGACGAGGATGATCCCATCCACAAGGTTGAAACATCCATAAAGAAGGGTCCTATGGTTCAGGAAGGCACTGAACTGGCCCAGCAGATAGAACTCCTCAAAGAGGAGGAAATCCAACAGGATATGTCCGACTTCTCGATGCTTGACATGATGGATCAGCAACTCTTAAAGAACATCGAGCAATACGTGATGCAGAACATGAGTCGTGGTCAGATCAGTCTGGAAGAGATGGCGACGGCCATGGGTATGGGACGCGTGCCGTTCTTCCACCGTGTACGTAATCTGACGGGCAAGACGCCGACAGAACTCATCCGCGACCTGCGATTGAAACATGCATGCATCCTGCTGAAACGTACCAATATCAACATGAGTGAGTTGTCTACCAACATCGGCTTCATGACTGCCGAGAACTTTATCAATATCTTCCGTGAGAAGTTTGGCATGACACCCCTCGAATACAGACTCAAACACAGGAAGATTTAGTGATGAGAAGAGTTCTTTTGCTTATCACTTCTCTCCTATCACTGGTTTCCGTTCAGGCGGAGACCAGTGATTCCCTTATTGTCCGTCAGATGAGGGAATACGGTGTCCACTTCACCAACGACAACAACGTGAAACTGCTTATGTCGGGAAAGGCGAAATTTGCGGATATGTTCGAGACCATCCGTCAGGCTAAGAGCAGTGTCCATTTGGAGTATTTCAATTTCCGCAACGACTCTATCGCCTCGTTGCTCTTTGACCTTCTGAAGGAGAAACGCAAGGAAGGCGTGGAGGTACGGGCGATGTTCGACGGCTTCGGCAATGACTCCAACAACCAGCCCTTAAAGAAGCGTCACCTCAAGAAACTCCGTGCCGACAGTATCAATATCGTGGAGTTCGACCCCATCCGATTCCCGTGGGTGAACCATATCTGGCCCCGTGACCACCGTAAGATTGTAGTCATCGACGGCAAGACGGCTTATACTGGTGGCATGAATGTGGCCGACTATTATATCGTAGGCACAGAACAGGTAGGCGAATGGCGTGATATGCATTGTCGAATAGAAGGTTCTGCCGTGAACGACCTACAAGAGATCTTCGCCCGTATCTGGAAAAAGGCTACCAACGAAGCGGTGACCGATCCCAAATACTACCATCCAGAGCCGTCGGGCAATAAGATGGTAGGCATCGTCAACCGTGAACCGCGCACCACGAATAAGATCATGCGCCAATTCTATGTCCATGCCATCGACGACGCACAGGACTCCATCAAACTCATCAACCCCTACTTCACCCTGATTCCCTGCATCAAGAAAGCCTTGAAGCGGGCCATCAAACGGGGTATCAAGGTAGAAATCATGGTCTCTGCGAAAAGTGACATCCCCCTGACCCCAGATGTCGTGTTCCGCAATGCTCACAAGATGATGGAACTCGGTGCTAATGTGTGGCTGTACCAGCCAGGCTTCCATCACTCTAAGATTATGATGGTCGACGGACGTTTCTGTACCGTTGGCAGCACGAACCTCGATGCCCGTAGTTTGCGCTTCGACTATGAGGAGAATGCGCTCATCGTGAACCGCGAGACCACCAAGGAACTCGATGACATGTTCGACCGCGACAAACAAAAGAGCGTACTCCTCACCAAAGAGGAGTGGAATCGTTTCCGTACAGGCTGGCAGAAGTTCAGAGGTTGGTTCGGCAGTCTTCTTACCCCATGGCTGTAAAACGCAACACGATCATATCTATTGCAAAGGGGATTGCTATCATCCTGATGGTAATCGCCCACGCCGAGGCACCGGGTTGGCTGTGTAAGTTTATCTTCGAATTCCACATGCCCCTGTTCTTCATTACGGCAGGTTTCTTCTTCTCTACGAAATATCTCCACGATGAGGCGACCTTTGTCAAGAAGCGTGTCAAAGGGCTCTACATCCCATTTGTCAAATGGGCGGTTTTCTTCCTATTCATCCACAACTGGATGTTCGACATCGGTATCCTCAACGAGGTCTATGGCAATGAACAGGGCGGCGTGCTCCATCCCTGGTCGACCCATCAGATACAACAAAATCTCTGGAATATCTTCACGGCGATGGGCGGCTATGATGCCTTCCTGTGTGGGGCTTTTTGGTTTTTCAGAGGGCTATTCGTCGCTAGCATCCTATACCTTATTATATATAAGGTGGTGGATCTAGGCATATCTAGATATCCTAGGCTAACGAGGATGACACCCTACCTTGTCTGCCTGATTATGCTGCTGCTCTGCGGCTGGAAGACCTGGGAAGGGCTGAAAGTCATCAATCTCGTACAGGGTGGCTATCGTGATATGATGGGATGCTTCTTCTTCGGCATCGGCTTTATCTTCCGTCAGTTTGTCGATGATTATCGCCAGATCATGTCACGTCCCTATCTCGCCATTCCCACCACCCTACTCTTTGGCCTCATCGTCTGGCTCTTCTCGAAATACCTGACTGCCAACATGAACTGGCGCTCCACCTTCCAACAGTTCCTGTCGCTACCTGTCCCTGCCATCCTTGGGTTCCTGATGACCTATAACATCAGCCAGTGGATAGATGCCGGCAAGGGCTGGTTCAAACGGTTCCTCGTCTATACCGGCGACCACACGCTTAACATCTTCATCTTCCACATCATCTCCTATAAGGTAGTAAGTCTGATCAAGATATGGTATTACGGCCTGGACATCCGACAGATTGGCTGTCACATGGTGATACACGAACACTCCCAGGAGGATTGCTTCTGGATACTCTACACCGTCGCAGGCGTAGGCATCCCGCTGTTAGGCACCTGGCTCTGCGAGAAAGCCAAAGAAAGAATCAGAGCATATAGAGCATCATCTGCTGCTCAGCCTCAGTGATGCCCTTTTCCTTGATGAGTTCACTTTCACTCTCAAGCACAGTATGCTTCCCCTCGCCCGTTTCTTTCAGATAACGGTGGAAACAGTCGACGGCATCAGAGATGTTTCCACTGAACCAGAGACAATAGCCGTAGTTCAGCAAGTCTTCCATCTGCACATTATCACCTACCAACTGCTGGTAGATCTTGACGGCCTGCTCATACCTCCCGTCGCAGGTGAGGGTCCACGCCAGCACCTTGTTCACCCGGTTGTCGTCGGGACGCTCAAAGTTCAACTGATACAGTTCCTTCAAGGCATCCTGGTATCGCAGCAGTTTCGTAAGACATACGGCGTGATTCAGCAGATAACTGCGCTTCTCAGGCTGTAAGGCAAGCAGTTGCTCGTAATACCCAAGAGCCCCTTGATAGTCTTCCTCCAAGAACCGCTGCTTGGCGATACCGTAAAGCGCCCTTTCATTCTTCGGATCCAGTTCGAGCGCCTTCAAGAAGCATTCACCGACTTCCCCACAGACAAACATGCCGCCATGGTTCTGCGCAATATAACCGCAGAGCAGATAGAAGCGCAGATCCCATTGTGATTCATCGGTATTGTTCAGCACTGACCTCGCCTCCTGGATACGCTTCAACTTCATCAGCGACGACACAATCTCGCCGAAGTACGGTGCAAGCCGTGTGCGCGAGAAAATGGTATTGCCGAAGAAAAGACTGAAACGCATTGAGAATGGGTTACGGAACTGGCCTCTGTTACTATACAGACGGTAGAAGCGGTACAGGTCCTGTAAATAAGTCCGGCGGATGAATGCCGGCGTCATCGTTTCCTTCGACATCACATCCTCGATGGTGGCCTCGCCCCTCTCCAACATCTCAATCACGTTCTTGGGCATCCGTTCCATCACCTGCGAGAAGGCCAACAGGAAAGAGTATTTGTCACTGTTACAGAAAGGGCCTGAATTCATCATCAGTTTCAAGAAACGGTTTGAGGCGAGTCTGTCGGTCACCTCTGCCACCCCCGGATGCTCCATATAGAAAGGCACGAACCAGTTGATGGCATCGCGGAAGAAGGGGAAACGCTTCATCTGCGAGAAACCGCCGAAGTAGATGTCGGAGCCTTGCTTCTGCATATCCTGCATCCGACGGTAACTCTCCTCGACCTTCTCCATCCGCCGTTCCTCGACATCGGGATGCAGGATATCTTCCATCGGGTCGTCCTCTATCTCCTCGATGCCGTTGCGCGTCACGCGGAAATTACTGTTGTTCAGCAGTTCGGGAATGATTTCCTGTTGGAGGGTCTGGTTGTCCTTCTCGGCATTCATGCAGAAGTAAATTTGCTGTTCCAACTCCACCAATTCCTGACAGACCGCCTCGTCTTCCAGTAGTGTCTCGACCGCTTGCAATTCTTCCTGATAAAGCACGGGCAGGATCTGATCGCCGAGTGCCAGCACCCATCCAACGAGGGCCCGCTGGCGTACGTACTCATCACCTGTCTGCTTGTATACATTCACCAACACCTTCAATTTCAACGGATCAAAGCAATTCACGACTCCTAAGGTGATACCACAGACCAACAGTTGCTGGTCACGGGTATCGATGGTCGGTGCTAGCAACAACTGCTCCATCCCTTCTGCCTGCTCAGCGCTCCACAGAGGCGACTGCAGTAGATAGTCGAACCAATCTTTCAGAAGGTTATGGTGTTTCAAATGTACAGTCTTTTCCTTCTCTTTCCGCGTATGCGGCGGTTCCAATTCCAACATTGCCACTTCAGACACGAAACTCTCCAATTGCACTTTCAGGTCATCCGCTGGTTGCCGGGGTATAGTGATAAGACCACCACACCCCAACCTCACTTGGACATAGAGGGCATACATCCGGCGGAGCAGATTCTCGTACAGCGATGTGGCCTGCTGGTCTTTATAGCCGCGCTTCCAGTAGTCAGTCATGAGTTGGAAGTCCGAGCGGATGGCATAGAGTCGGTCCCTATTGTTGTCGAGCGGATGGACGGAGAGGTATATCTCCATCGCATCGAGGGCGCCGGAGAGATTTCGGTTCAGCAGATAGCCGTAGACGTCTTTCAAGTTGTCCGTGTATTCCATGGCAGGTTATTTTTTGGAGAGCCATTTCTGCGCCCGTTCGATATCCTTGGTACGGGGCTTGGCGATCGGACTGAATTTCAGGCTCTGCGGGATGGTGTCCACCGCCTCGCGCTTCACCTTACAGTATTTCATCACGAGGTCGCGGTAGTGGCTGATGCCGTACTTGTTGATTGAGTCGCACGCCGCATTATAGCCTTTGATGAAGACCTTCAACTGCACCTTCCGCCATTTGTCTTGGAGGACGCTCGACTGCATCGCGATGGCACCCATCTGCATATCCAGTTTACGGGTATCGAGCAGCACCTTATGTTTCAGGAAACGCGCCTGGGCGGCCTGTGGCTCCGTCATCAGCAACGCGTCCATCTCGTTGTTCTCCAACATCTTCAGCCGCACATTCACATCGTTGATCTGGATGCGAAACACGCGCTCCGGCTTCAATTTCGCACTATCGACAGCCAAATCACCCAACAGATCTGTCACCGAATAGCGGGTCATCGCGAGCATCTTGTCATCGAGATGTTTCAGGTCGGTGATACGGGCCACGCGGTTGGAGACGAGTTGCCAGTAGGCGTTGGTCGCCGTCAGGTATTCTATCTTGGCGCCCTGTTGCATCATCCGCTCAGCACGCACGAGGCCGGTCACACCGAGTTCCACGCGGTCGTTAATTAAGGCCGTATCAATATCCATCTGCGCTGTAAACTGCTTCAGACGGATATCCACAACAGTATCAAACAACTGATGG
>JAFWTK010000272.1 GCA_017518935.1 Prevotella sp. | reverse complement strand
GAGAACTTAGAGGTCTTTTCTACAGTAAAGGTTGTAGATATTCTTGATGTGGTGTTATTATAGCCATAGTTGCCGTTTTGAATATATCCGTCTTCGATAGTCCAGGGATATTTGTCTTCATTGACAAATTGTATTGGTTGGGAATTCTCTGTCAATACAACTGTCTCCAAAGGTTTAATCTCACGTATCCTGATATTTTTTATACCGCTGGTATTATTGTTGTTACCATTACTTCCAATTGAATCCCGGAAAGCGATGACATGTTCGCCCGCATCCAAATAGAATCTCGGAGTATTCCAACTACTATTGGTAGTGCTGTTCTGCAAAACACCATCAATATATACTTGCAAAGCCTGATGAGTGGAATAATTATACATATACCAGTCAAATTTCACTTCTACGCGTTTGCTTGAGTAGAACGACATGGAAAGCCAAGAAGTTGAATATGATTTGCCACAGTTTCCATTAACTGCATTAGAACCATTAAGTGTCCAGGGATATGTTGCGTCATTGGAGAAAGAAATTTGCACATCACTGCTCGCTACAATATCTTGGAAATCACCTTCGTCCTCATATAGTCCGAAGTCCAAGTACATACCGCCGCCACCACTGTCGTTGACATACATACAGAGTACATTATCACCTTTCTTCAGCAAATTTACCTGGTTTGCAGACAGTTTATAAGTATTGTAGTTGGTTGTTCCACTTTCATCAAATAGTTTTGTGCCGTTCAAATAGAGAGAACATTCATCATCGTGGGCATATTGGATATAATAGACCTGATCATCTCTTACCTCGCTGAGTGTAAAATGTCCTCGCACCCAATAACGGCAACGCTCATCCGGACGTATCGTATTAAAATAGGCGAGACCGTCTTCGCTGGTAATTGGCATGGTAAGAGTGCCCCATGCCGAATCGTCGAAATCGGCAGCATACCAGTCATCAGGTGCTGCCTCACCACCGCTTTTAGCATAGAAGTACTTTGCATCCCAAGCGGTCTTATACAACTGGCCAAAAGGAATTATAGCCTTGGCATTAACTGCGATACATCCCATCATAGTGAGGATAATCATCGCAAAACTACGAAAATCCATTGATTTCTTCATAATCTTTATATTTTAATCTTAATATTTTAGTTATTGAAAATAAACTATTTCAAGGTAAAGTCGAGGCAAAGATACAAAATAAAAATGAAATGACAAAGTGGAAAACACTTTTTAACAGAAAGGCGATTGTCAGGAATTCATCACTGAACAGATGCGCTGGAGGGCTTCCATGAGGCGGCTGCGCTGGGTGGCGATGTTGAAGCGGATGTAGCCCTCGCCACTTTGGGGGCCATACATCGTGCCAGGATTTACCCACACATTGGCCTCAGCGAGTAAGCGGTCACAGAGTTGTTGGCTCGTAAGGCCCATTGATGAGATATCCACCCACGGCAGATAGGTGCCTTCGAGGCGGCAAACGCGCCACTGTGGGATATGCTCGGTGATGAAAGCGCAGAGTGCCTGATAATTGCCCCAGAGATACTGGTTGAGTTCGTCGATCCAGTCTTCGCTCTCGTTGTAAGCTGCGATGAGGGCGACAGGTCCGAAGGGATTCAGGTCGCACACCTCGTTGATGTTGATGGCACGATCCAGACGACGGCACCATGAGGGTTGTGAACAAATAATGTTTGCCGTCTGCAAACCTGCAATATTGAATGACTTAGAGGGTGAATTGAGGATGACACTGTTCTCTCGGCACGCCTCGCTAACAGCCGCAAAGGGCTGGAACCTGTAGCCAGGCATGATGAGTTCGCAGTGGATCTCGTCGCTCACCACCTTCACAGCGTGCTTCAGACAGATGTCGTTCATCCGTTCCAGTTCTTCGCGAGTCCACACACGACCACAGGGGTTATGAGGGTTGCAGAGCAGAAAGACGGTGGTTTTCTCGTCAGCACACTTTGCTTCGAAGTCTGTCCAATCCACCTCGAACGTATCGCCCACACGACTCAGGGCCGTTTCCAGCACCTCACAGCCGTTGTTGCGGACGGAGGAGAAAAAGCAATTATAATCTGGCGAAAGAATCAGCACCTTCTCGCCAGGCATCGTGAGGGCCTTGATGGCAACACTCATTGCAGGGACGACACCCGTGGTATAGAGGATCTCCTCACGACGGATGGTCCAGTGGTGGCGACGCTGGAACCAATTGATAACAGCCTCGTAATAGTCTTCTTCCACATGGGTATAGCCGAACACACCGTGTTCTGCCCGTTTGCGGATAGCCGCCTGAATGGCGGGAGCCGCCTTGAAATCCATATCCGCCACCCAGAGGGGAATGACATCCTCTGACGGGCACTCCCCCCATTTCACGCAACCTGTACTCCTGCGCTCTACCAATTCATCGAAATCGTATTTCATTTCCTTATCTCTATAATACAGTTATTAGGCTGGCGGACATTCTCATCGATGGTGATGCTGCCGATACTGTCGGCGATGATATGTCCGGAAGTCGGGTTCTTGATATTCTCGATATGTCCTTTGATATCCGCCTCAACGGTGGAGTATTCAAACATACGGTCACACATCGGATCGATGGTGCAGTTCTCTAATACTAGGTTCTGCGTATAGCACAGCAACTGCTCCCCTGCCAAATGACAATTCACCAGTCGCACATTCTTCGAGTGCCAGGCCAGGTACTCGCCATCGAGCACGGAGTCGTAGATGGTTACATTCTCGCACTCCCAGAAGGAGTCCTTCGTCAGGATATTGGCGTGGTGTACCTCCACGTTCTTACAATACTGGAACACATATTTCGAGTCGCTCTCCAGGCCATCGACGAAGATATTCTGCGAAAACATGAAGGGGTAGGTACCGCCATGCAGTTTCACGTTCTTGATACGTATGCCGTCCACTTTCCAGAAGGTCTCGTCAGCATCGGTAATCTCCACGTTCTCCAATGTCAGGTTCTTCATCTCACGGAAGAACTTCGGGCCGTCGATGCGTGAGTTGGTCATCACCAGGTCGTTGGAATACCAGATGGCAGAGCGAGAGCCCAAGGCGAAATAGCACTTATCAATCTTGGCACCATCGACATGCCACCAAGGGTATTTGCCATAGAACTTACAGTTGTAAGCCTCCATGTTCTGACATTGTTTGATACCCGACTCACCGTCGGTAATCGTCACATTTTCCAGTCTTAAGTCGTGCGTAGCAAACAGAGGACGCTCGCCACCGAAAGTCTTGTCTTTAATCAGTTCCATTGTTTTTGTATATTATCGGGGACAAAGATACGAATAAAAAAAGAAAAAAATGCTGCCGCCCTTCAATATTTTGCAAGGCGGCAGCAAATTTCTCACTTTTCACTTCTTCATTTCGTGGGCATCATGACGACAGAGGCATGGTTGCCGGCAGCGAGGAAGTCGGTGATGAACTTCTGGATTTTTGCAGGAGTCAGGGCCTTCACGGTCTCAGCATAACCAGTCTGGAGATCCACACCCTCTGCTGTCCACTCTGTGAGTACATCCATCCAGTGGCTGTTCTCACGGTTGTCATCCTCAGCCTGCTTCAACATAATCTCCTTCACAGGATCCAGATCGTCAGCGGCAATCTTAGCCTTGGCCTCATTGATATACTTCATCATCAGATCCTCAGCAATCTTCTGCTTGTCAGGATTCGTAGGAGCCTGGGCAGTGATGAAGAATACGGGCTTCGGACCCATTGTGCTAATCTGACCACTGCATCCCACGTTGTAGGCAGCACTCTCCTCCTCACGGATGGTACGCAGATAGATGCGGGTGAGTACACGGGTGGCAGCATCGAGCAGCACCTTATTCTCAAGCGTGTAAGCCATCCTGTCGTTCTTCCAAATCTGAGTGGTGGTAGCCTGTGGCGTCTCCATCTGCTTCTCGAAACGGTTGTTTACCCTACCCTTGAAGAAGGTACGAACCTCCTTGGGGGTGACGGCCTTGCCAGCAGGCAGAGAGGCGATGTACTGCTCGATGAGCGGACGGATGGCCTGCTCGTCGAAATTACCGATGATGGTATAGGTAAACTGACCGCCGTTCTCATAGAGTTGCTTCAATATCTGGAGAGTACGCTCGTAGTCGAACTTAGCGATATCTTCAGCCTCTGGGATACGATAGAGCAGATTGCCGCAGTTTCTGGTGCTCTCGAGAGAATCCTGATAAACCAACTGGGGGTTCAGGCTCTTGTTCTTCAGCACTGTCTGCATCTGGTTGATGAATGAAGCCATCGACTTCTCGTCCTTGTTGATGTTGGTCTGTGTGAGGTAGAACAACTGGAAGAGTGTCTCGAGATCCTTCGGTGTGGAGCGTCCGCTGATATACTGGCGGTCTTCCTTGAGAGAAAGCGCACAACTGACCATCTTACCAGCGAGAGCCTTGTCGAGTTCCGACTTCGAGAAGTTGCCCAGACCACTGTATGCCTGTGCAGTCTCAGCGAGTTGGAGGTTCATCACATCGGCCTTGCCGAAGAGCGAATAGCCACCCTTGGCCTCAGCCTGCATCCTTACCTCGTCATCCTTGAAATCCGTCTTCTTCAGGATCACCTTCGCACCGTTCGAAAGGGTCAACTCCTTGTAACCAAGGGTCTTGTTCTCACTTTCTTTCGTGATCTTTCCTTGGGCAGGCATCTGAGCCATCAACGGTTCTTCTTTCACATTATCCACCCAAGCGGTGAGGGTCTCTGCACGCACACCTTCCAAGGCTTTCTGCATGCCATCAGTAGCCACGTAGGTCTTGCCATCTTTCTCCTGTTCCATATTAAAGGCCACAAGGTTTTTGTCATCAATGCTGATGATTTGCTGGGCATACTGGTTTACGACATCTATGGGCAACTGCTGCGACAGGGCATTCATCGTCTGATAGAGATCCTCGATGGAGGGGATGGGGTCGCTTTCGAGGAAGTTCTCGATATACTCGTCGGCATACTCCTCGTTCTTACGCTTGTCGCGATTGGTATAGACCTTCTCCAATGCACTGATATAGTCAGCCTTGGCACGGGCATATTCCGTAGCGGTGAAGCCGAAGTCGTGGGCACGCTTTCCCTCACGGGCCACAGCCTGCAGAGTCTCGATGTCCTTACCTTCCTTGGCCACACCGATCAGCATCAGGGCATCCTTGGTACGGGCCAACTGCATAAAGTTGCCGTCCTGAGCCTGCGCCTGGATGAAGGGACAGTCGGGCTGCTGCTGAATCTCCGAGAAACGGCTGTTCAGCATGGCACACACCATATCGTTCAAATAGTCCTGCACCAGGAAGGCAGCAGTCTTCTTCATTTCTGTGGGGATGGGGTCACGCTTCATCGAGAGCATGAGGATGGAGTACTGCTGCTCCTTGTCCTTCTCTGCCACGTAGATAGCCTTCTCATTGTCGGGCACAGGCTCGTCGATCACCTTGGCTGCATTGGCTGGTACCACGATGTCACCGAAGAGTTTTTTGATCATATTCTCGGTATAATCAACATCGATGTCACCCACGATGATGATACCCTGGTTGTCAGGGCGGTACCATTTCTTATAATAGGCAATGAGTTCCTCGGGCTTGAAGTTATCCACGATCTCCATCTTACCGATAGGCATACGGTAGCCGTACTTTGAACCCTGGAACAGCGTGGGCAGGGCACGCTCAATCATACGCTGATTAGGGCTGTTGCGCATACGGTACTCGTTGTGGATCACGTCGCGCTCCTTCTCTATCTCAGCAGGCTCAGCCGTGATACCGCTCGACCAGTCGCGGAGTACCAGCATACAAGAGTCGAGGGCACTCTGGCGCTCTGTAGAAACGTCAGCAATATAATACACGGTGCGGTCGATAGAGGTGTAGGCATTCAGACTACGTCCGAACTGAACACCGATGGTCTGCAGATACTCCAGCATCTTTCCCTGTGGGAAGTGCTCAGAGCCATTAAAGGCCATGTGCTCGAGGAAGTGAGCCAGACCCTGCTGCGAGTCATCCTCCTGGATGGAACCCACACGCTGGGCGATGTAGAAGTTAGCCTTCTTCTCTGGCGTGTTGTTGTGACGCAGATAATAAGTCAGTCCGTTGTCGAGTTTACCGATACGAACATCTTTGTCAACGGGAATCTCCGGCATCTGCATCTGTTGCTGTGCCGAAGCAAGTCCTACTGTGAGCAGTGCGACTGCTACGAAAAGTTTTCTAAGTTTCATAATGTTACAAATTAGTTGAATTACCTTTCGGCTGCAAAGGTACGGACTTTTTTCGTAACGATATGCAAAACGTATGTTATCTTTAGGTTAAACTTTCACGCGTGTACCATAATTAATAATAAGAAAGTGTCCATATTGTCGGTCACTTCCTGTGCCAGACATTCAAGCCTTTGTGTGGCCACTTCCCAATGATGACATAGTTGGGCAGTCAGTTGCTCTGCCCGTTCGTCGTCAATGATTCTCTTGATTTCTTCTGCTGTCATATCTCTTGGTTTTTCGTTCTTTCGGTTACATGGTTACAGGCGTAACCATGTAACCTTTTCGCCTCTTTGATTATTTCTTCTCTTTTCTAAATATTTATCTATCAGTATGTTATCAAATGGTTTCGCCGTTATCTCTTCCTCTGCGGTCACATGGTTACATCTGTAACCGTAACCGCTTTTATTGTGGATATTAGGCTTTACAGGGGGAAACATTAAGGCTCACAGGGAAAAAGCCTAAGGGTAACAGGGGGAGAACCCCTACCTTTCTATCGTTTGCCTATACCCAAACGATCATTTGCCTATACGCAAACGATTGTGCGCCTATACGCAAATTGAAACGTATTTCCGAACAGTGATGCACTATATCTCCGTGTAAATATGCTCCTTGCCACGGGATGTTTTCAGCAGTTTGGGATTGTCGCCCTTGGTCCACTCGTTCAGTTGTTTGCGGGCAGAATAGAGCGTCAGTCCGGAAGCCCGTGAGAAGATACCGGCAGTGATATAGCCATGATATTTCTGCATGCACTCCCTCATCACCTGCTCCAGTTTTCCCTTGTCGGCCATTATCGCCTGCGTATCAGGATTATCGTAGCGTCGGAACCCGTCGAGCCACTTGTCGATGGCCTTGTCCCATATTTTGCCTGGGTTATATTCTACACCTTCGAGTCTCACATCACGGTCCTTCACCTGCTCAGGATCGGTCACTTGTTTGGTCAGTGATAACTTCGGCGCAAACGAGCCGATGGGCGTATCGATACGATAGCCCTCTGCCAGATACCTGCCAGCCACACGGATAAAGGCGTCGAAGGCCCGACCCAGTTCGCCATAGCGCAGCATCTATTTTTTTCTTATCACTCCTTGAACACCATCATATCGGCCAATTTCAGGAAGTATTCGTTCGACCAGATTTCAATATCACGTTGGTTGAAGATGAAACCTCTGACATCCTGCTTCACAGATTCTATATCGGTCGTTGACAATTTCTCGTGCAGCATCTCCATAAAACGTTCCTTTGTGATGTCCTCATCATTGAACTCACGGATGCGCTTCTGTAAATGCTCAAAGTTCAACGGCACGCGATTAGCAACATACCATTGGAAGTCGTACCAGTCGCGCCCCTTCACTCTGGTCTTCCAGTTACGATAAAGCAAGGCGTGCATCTTGCCAGCATAAAGGTCAGAAAGAGTTACACAGCGCGCCACAAAGGGATAGGGGCGAGATAAAGGCAAGTTCTCCGTCTCGAAACCCAGTGGCGGATCTGTGTCCATTTCTATTTTTACCTTGACAGTCTTCTTGGTTTGGAACTTGATGTCAAAAACCTCCGTATTCTCCTTGAGAAATGCGGATTCTACACGTCCAAACATCTTTTTATCCTTCTTCTGAATAACCACCTCGTGTCCTGCCAGATGAAATTCCTCAATGATGTAGGGAAAGAAGTCTTCCAAATGAACATTGCTGTTTTTCTCTCTGAGTGTAAAGTCCATATCCTCGGAATAGCGAGGCAACTGATGGAAAAGTCTCAGGCATGTGCCGCCATAAAAGGCTGCATGCTTAAAGAACCCTCCACGACTGAGTCCTGCAAGAGCAATCTTCTGCATCACTTCCTGTTCCACATTGGGGGTGGAGGTGCTTGCTTGCTGCTGGTATTCAGCAACCATCTGATCATATATGTTCATAGTTTCCTAATGAGTTTAATGAGATTTTGTAATATTTGCGTCTTTCGTCCCTTTGCTATACATTGTTCAATGATACTTGTGTCGAAGTCATTAAGGGAATCTGTATCGAAACGCAGGTATTCCTCCAGATACTCCCAAAGCCCCTTGACGGATTGGGGCGGTCGTTTTATGTCATGAATGATACTGTCGCATAGAGCCTTTTCAGCACTTGCCATAATACATGCAATGTCGTTGTCTTCGACGATTCTCAAACCGATGGGGAAATAATCAGGCGATACATGGAAGTATTCAAATGTTCCCAACTTGTTCTCAAATCGTCGTGTATGTAGTGTGGTCATTGAACTCATGATGTGTACTTGTTCTGGAATGAGCCCATACCATCTTAACGCCCATTGTAAAGAAACGTATGACGGGCCATAGATGTGATTGGCGCAAAGACGTGCATCAATGGCCTTGCCTGTCACCTCTCCACTGACGACATAGAGTCCTCGCTTCAGTTGGATGATGTCACCCTCTCTCTCCAATGCATGAATCTTGTCGGCAGGTGATGACAAATCACTATAGCAATCGTATAGCGTTTGCGTGCGAATGGGGATATTTCCGAACTTAAGTAATGGCGACTTCTTCATCGTTATTCGTTTGATTATGCCGCAAAATTATGAAATTTGGTACAGAAAACCGAAAGAAATTCGAATAAATGTACGAGAATTAACATCTTTTATCCAAGGACAATCGCTTCATACTGCTATCCTGTTCAATGTGTCGAATGAATCTCTCGTTAATAATTTGCCTTGGATTTTGAATTTTTCTGTGAATGTGTCTGTATTATG
>JAFWTK010000271.1 GCA_017518935.1 Prevotella sp. | reverse complement strand
TAGGGACTGATGACTTTTGCACCGGGCAAGGGAAAAAACGAATGTTTTGAACCTTTCGTATTACCCGATGGACAAAAGGCGTACGAGCCCCCTGTCATGATCATTGCTGCCAGTATCCATAGCATGATTCGTCTCATAACCAAACACTTTTGCCTGAAAAGATAGTGCAAATTGAGTGAAAAACCAAATTTATTTGAGTTTTTTCGAGATGCAGCGAAAAAACAAGTTAGTCATCATCTGACTCAAGACCGGCGCGGTACTCGGCGGGGGTGATGCCGTAGCAACGCTTGAACTGTTCGCGCAGGTTCGGAGCCGTAAAGCCTACCTGACGGGCTATCTCGGCAATGGTCATCTCCGGGTAGTCGGTCAGGAGTGCATAGGCCTCCTCCATCCGGATAGCATTGATGAACTGGGGGAAAGACATGCCGTCGGCATAATCCGTCAGCAGGTCATTCAGACGATGACGACCGATGCCGAAGCGCTTCAAGATATCCTCGCGCATCAGGTCTACATCAGCATAAAGTCGCTCCTTACGGATTGTCGCACTAATAAGTTTAAACAGGTCTTGACTCATTGTTGATTTCCAATCTCGGGTGCAAAGTTAAGGAAAAATGTATTTATTTTATACAAAAACAATGCACGCATTTGGGACATGACCCAAATGCGTGCATCAAAAACGGTACAAAAGACCTCTAACCCTATAAATTTTGTTTATATTCAGCAGGTGTCATGCCATAATGTCGCTTAAACTTCTCACGCAAGTTGGCGGGAGAGAAGCCGACGGTGGCAGCAATGGCGGCAATGGTCATGCCCGGTTGGTCACGCAACAGTTTGACCGCCTCGTCCATGCGGATCGCATTGATGTATTGCGTGAAGGAGTTGACATCTGCATAGGTTGAAAGCAGGTTATTGAGCGCGTGGCGACGGATGCCGAAACGATCGCAGATATCCTGACGCTGCAAGCCGACGTCGGAATAGAGCCTCTCGGAGCGGATTGTCTTGTCGATGGTGGCAAAGAGGTCGGCATCAGAACCGTTGTCTGTCACCGGGTCGTCGACGGAGTCCTCGACGACGGGTTCCTCATCACCCTCCCCAATCGCATCCTGCTCATCATCTGACACGGGCGGTATACCGTTGATCATACGGACCAGGGCGCGGTTCTTTTCACTGACGATGCGCTTCTGACGGAAGAAATAGACGGCGAAGGCGATAGCCAGCATAGCGATGACGGCCACAGTGAGGCTGATGATGTGCGAGCGTTCGGCCTCGGCCTGTTTCTCCTGAATCTCCAACTGTTGCTCCTGAGCATGGTAGCGGGCAGCATAGTTGTGGGCCTCGCTGCGGTGCAGACTGTCGCTGACCGCCTTCGAGAGGTCGGCGTAGCGCGTCTGATAGCCAAGAGCCTCGGCAAAATTTCCCTTCTCACGGGCTGCGATGGCACGGGAACGCAGGATGATGGCATAGTTCTCGTTGAGTGTATCGCTACCCATGCGGTGCTCCAGTTCGTCGTAGGTGGCCAGTGCCTCGTCGTACATACCCAAGGCCATCTGCGCGGGGGAAATCATGCGGCGGGCGGCGAAGGTCTTGCCGTAGTTGCTGTTGTCAAAGAGCGCCAGGTATTTCTTCGCCAGACTTATGTAACGGTCCTCCTCGCCCTTTGGAGGGTTCTGGGTGTGGCTATACGCTATAGCCATAAAGCCCCATGCCTGTGCTCGGCTGAAGTCGAGATAGCGGTCGCGTTCGCTGGGGTTATCTTTCCACGAGAGGCGGTAACTGTCCTCGGCATAGTCCTTGATATGGCTCTCGAAGTGGTCCAGACGGTCGAGGATGCGCTGTGCCAACGGGATGACCTCTTCGTAGCGGCGTAGGGCGTTGAGCGCATTAATCTTGCGCTTCACGGCAACGATGTAGGCATCCATGCGGTCGATGCTGCCAGGAGCATCAAGATGGCTGATGGCTTCGTCGAGTTTGGCAAGACCTTCGTTCTCCTGTCCCAGACGCGTCATCTCAAAGCCAACGTCGGCCTCGCTGCGCCAGCGTTCGGTCTCCTGGCCTTGTTTCTGGCAAAGTTCGGCCTTCTGTGCGGCCCAGTGTATATATTGCTCGTAGTCGGGCTTGGCGCGGCTGATGGCGATGAGCAGGTCGAGGATGTTTTCCTGTTCCATGGGCTCGTTCCTCACAGAGTCGTGCTCCAGCAATGCCTGGCAAATGCTGATGGCGGAGTCCAACTGTTGCTCCTCAAACGACTTGCTGTAAATCTTGGCACGGATGACCCGTCCGCGGTAGTCGCTGATGTTACCCAACAGCAGTGCCGAGTCGAGCAGGGTGAGTGCGCGTCCGGGATGGGTGGCATACGCCACGAGTATCGAGTCCTGCTGATAGGGGGTATCACCCAGGTGCGGCACATGTCTCACGGACTTGTCGCCGTTGCAGCCCACGGTCATACACGCGAGCGTAATAATAACAATGTATAAAACCTGTTTCATTATTTGACAGTCTTTCTGCCTTTGTAGATATAGATGCCGCGCTGTGTGGGCTGGCCGCTGAGACGACGACCGTCTAGGCTATACCACCCGTCATCCGCCATTCTACTTCCCTCTTCCATCTTCCTTCTTCCGTTTTCCATCTCAACGATGCCCGTAGTCTGCTGAAGATAGTCCAGTCCCTTCTTGGCATTGATCTTGCCGTAGCCCCAGCGGATAGGATTCTTGGCGGTGAACTCGTCGTTGTCACACGTATTTTCCAGGATCTCCTTCACGTCGGCCACTGTGAGTTGTGGATAAGCCTCCAACCACAGGGCGATGATGCCCGACACAGTGGGACAGGCCATCGACGTGCCGGACAGGCATACGTAGGGGTAGCCCTGCCACGTCATGGACTCGAGGTAGTTTGGCTTGGGTACGGGGGTGCCGTCAAGCGAGAAGGTATCGTTATACTGGTTTCCCGCCGACACCACATCGATGCCCGGAGCGCAGACAACTGGCTGTGCGACACCGTTGGGCATCGTGCCATAACTGCTGAAATAGGCGATGTCACCCAGGGTATACTTTTGTGAGTTGTCTTCATCCTCCTTACCTTGTTCGTTAGTGCGCATGGTGGTGTTGGCACACCATGCTCCCACGCTGATGACATCGGGCGTGCTGCTCCAGTCACTGCCCGACATGAGGTCGTCGCCTTCAATATAATCCTCACCTTTGTATGACATGAACTTCATGGAATTACTCCACAGGTTAATGCCAGTGCCTGGCGAGCCTGACACGCTGAGCGCCAGGGCGTAGGAGGCAAAGTTTTTTTTCTCCTTGCAGAAAACCTTGGGGATGATGGTCAGTTCCAACTGGCCGTTTGCCCGTGTGTGAGTAGCAACATACACCTTGCCTCTGCAATACGTCTCCACTTCAGGGTAGTCGGCCGTGTTGATCATCACCACCTGGTCAGGGTCGCCTACAGTGGTTTTGACCACCGGCGACGACCAGACATAATCGACAATGCTTAGATTATTATCACGGCCAACCACATTGAGGCTTACGCCAATCTCGCCACCCTGTCCAGGGTATGTGTAGCCTTTTACCCCGGTATTGAAAGCCCATAAGAAAGGATTTTCGGGATCCGGATCTACAAAATCCAGTTTTCCAAAAGACGGCGAGAGACCGATGCTGAACGATGGTTTGTCGTCAGCAAACTGATATTGTACGTGAAGAGGGGTTCCACCCTCGTTGCCACAGGAAAACACGGGAATGGCGTGCTTGGAAAGGGCCGAGATGGCTTCAGGCACGGCGCCGGTACCATCATGAGGCCCCAGATGGTAGCCAAGGCTGCAACTCACCACCATGGGCTGGTCGCTCTGCTGGGCATAGGCATCGGCAAAGGCCAGGAACTGTTCTACAAGTTGACACGTGGTGTCAAGATCCTGGGGATTGGGGTCACCTTGGGTGTCGTCCTCTTCCATGTTGCCAGTACCGGCGTTCACGTCGTCCTCGGTGAAGAGCGTAGCCATGGCCACATATACAATGTCGGCATCGGGAGCCATACCGCAGAAGCCCTGGGGCGACATCGAGCCTGCTGCAATGCCTGTGGTATGGGCGCCATGGGGCGATAACCCGGTGTCATAGACCAGTTTGGAGATCAGTTCTGGTGTGTCGAACACGCTGCCCGGAAACTCTATGTGACCAGCCACAGGGTCGTCGTACGAGAACTTGCGACCCTTATCCGACCTCGTGTTGTAAACACACTTGATACGCGAACGGCCCTGCTCATCCTTGAAGGCAGGGTGGTTAAAATCCATGCCTACATCTACCACGCACACCGTCACCCCTTTGCCCGTAAGGGGCATGGGCACCGTGGGATTACTGCCGTTGATGAGGCTGACGCCCGTCACCTCGCGCGACACATCGGTCTTCAGTTCCCCCTTATGGCCTACGTCCACGCGGAGAATGCCGTCCATCTGGGCGATAGTCTCCACCTTGTCGAGCGGCACCTGCACGATGGCCTGCTGCCCAACGCGGCCCCTGATGGTCACACCCAGTTCTCTCATACGGGCGTATGTGTCGGCAGCATGCTCGTCTGCCACTTTTACGACGAGCGTCAGCACAGGCTGCTGTGCCGGCGACATTTTCATCCCTCCTGCCGCCTTGCGCTCCACCTTGGCTTTCTGCTCCGCCAAACGAATCATCGCGTCAGTGGTCATCACACCTTGCGCCTCTATTCCCAGCGCATACGCCATCAAGATGATGGCCATCACCCATTGCATTATCCGTTTCATAGCGATTGACGATTAATGTAGTCCAAAATGAGTTCTACGGCGGCATCCTCACTGAGCCGGTCCATCGTGATGACAAATTTCTCGTTCTTGTTCATGTTCGTTATTGTTTAAATGTAGTCATTGATCCATTTTTATGGTTGCAAAGATAATAAAAAATTGGAATTTAAACAAGAAAAGAGGCACTTATTTGGGTTATGTACCAAATGCGTGCATCATATCTTGCAGGATTCTGATTATTTTTTGCTACCTTTGGAGCCGAATTCAGAAATAATAGATGTATAAAGGTAAAAAGATTGTTCAGCCGTCCTATTTAAAAGAGGGAGACAAGGTTGCCCTTGTCTCCCCCGCTTATTGGGTGCCTCAGGAGGCACTGCAACAGGCTGCAGAGACCATCAAAAGTTGGGGACTGCAACCCGTGATCGGACCACACACCAATAATCTCAATGTAAACGCCTATGCAGGAACGGCCGACGAACGCGCATCCGACCTGTTGTGGGCACTGGAAGATGATACCGTCAAGGCGGTCGTTTGTTCGCGAGGCGGCTATGGCTCCAACCATTTGCTGAACCGCATCCCACAAGAATACTACCAACAGCACCCCAAATGGATTGTCGGTCATGGCGACATCACCGTACTGCTCTATGCCATTGCCGGCTCAGGTGTGATGTGTATACACGGACCGATGGCGTTCCAGATAGCGAGCAACCAGGAACCGGCATCCTCGATCACCCGCAATATCCTCTTCGGTACGGTGCCGCAATACAGGATTCCCGGCAACCCCTACAACCGTGTCGGTCATGCGGAGGGCATTCTCATAGGAGGCAACCTCTCCAGTTATTCCGCCATAGCAGGAACGAAATACCAACTGTCGCTCAAACAGGACATCATCCTCTTTATTGAAGAGGTGGAGGAGTCGTTGCACGGCATCGACCGGTTGTTCTACATGCTTACGCTGCAAGAGAATTTCGAGAGAGTGAAGGGCATCATCTTCGGCACGTTCAACTCCATCAAGTACGACCTCCAGTACGGCAGTGTGGAACAGATGCTGACTGCGCACCTGCGCGAATACGAGATTCCCATCTGCTGCGGATTCCCCGTCGGCAGCAACAGTTGTATCCCGCTGATTGAGGGCGCACCATGTTCCCTGGACGTGACTACAAAGAATGCCGTCGTGACCTTCAACATAAAGGGAACCATGAGGCCATACGATGCCGAGGAGTATCACCCGCAACTCTTACGAGAAAAAGATTTATAATACAAAAAGGGACGGTTGATGAAGTGAACCCCAAAGTTTGGACGGATTAAACACTATTGCTCATTTGGAATTGAGTCCGGTATTGTACTGGGCTCATTCCTTTTAGTCTGAGCTTTATTCTCTCATTATTATAATAG
>JAFWTK010000033.1 GCA_017518935.1 Prevotella sp. | reverse complement strand
GATTTCAGACTGGCAAATGTGCTGTTTGAACCGCTGATGCCGGCCTTCGTCAGATTGTCGGCAAATGACAGACCCTTCTCTGTCTGATAGTCCAGACCAGCAGCCTTGACAACGCTCAGACGACCGCTGTTGGCTCCCCCGTCCCAGGCACACTGCAATTGGAAGCAACGCTCTTTCAGCAGTTTGCAGATGGTCTGTGCGTATGCCAGTTCCTTTTCGCCACTGATCTGCTCGAAATTCTTGTAGGTGTCGTTGCCCTGCAACTCAGCCACCTTACGAGGCTGACCGTCACGGAAGAGGATAAACTCCAAGGCGTGGAAGCCTAAGATAGTAGCATCTTTCAGCATCTCGTCGTCCATACCATTGTTGAAATAACTCAACAGCAGTGAACGGTTCAGAGGCCAGGAATCGATGGTGGGGTCAACGTCGAAATCGCTGGCAGCCCCCATCAGGAAGGCCTCCGACTGCTCCCAATACTTACGAGCCTCTTTGAAGTCATCGCAGGCACTGTTGATCTGAGTCTGGGTGATGGTGTTGACAGTCAGACCGTTGAGGGTCCTCTCCAAGGCTTCTGTCTCGTCAGCAAGTTTGGTGTAAGTGGGAACGATTACATTGCTGACCAGGTTCTCCAGCACCTTGCGTAGATAGGCCTCCTGAGCCTCTGAGAGTTTGGAGGAGGCAATGGCTGCGTTGGCTGCTTCGAGTTGACCTACCAAGCCGATGCAACCATCAATAGCGGTCTGACCAAAAACCTTGTTGGAATAGTTGGCAGCCGTGGTGTTTGCTGGATAGGTGTCGTTGTCAACAATAGGAGCGGTGGTTACAATGTTAAACGAATTGTCGTCGTTACCACCTTTGTCATCGCTGTCACTGCTACAGGCAGTGAACGTCATTACGCCCATCATCAGGGTCAAAGAGTAAAAAAATTTTTTCATTGTCATAACATTTATTACATTATACCTTTTTACTTTTACAAGAAAAATCCTTCATACGCCACACCGATACTCACTGAGGGCTCATCATTATAAAGGCTCTTCAAGAAGCGCTTGGAGTATTCGCCCTTGATGACAATCTGACGGATAGGGTGATAGTTGAAACCAACAGCCATCCGCTTCACATCTGTATAGTCGTAACTCACGCCATTTGTCTTACTGGCGTATGGATTGTAGGCTTCATAGCGCCCGAAGAGATAGAGACGTTCACCTTTCTGGTGCAGACATTGTATCTGCGAGAAGATGTTGTATCCAGCCTCGATACCAATGGCGTAGGCGTTGCTGCTGACAAAGGCAGAGTGCTTGAAAGGTGACTTGGAGTTCAGTCGGTTATACATATATTTCAGTTCGGCAGCATCACCCAGATAACCGTAGTCGGCCTGTCCACGTACGATCCAGTTGTGGGCGTTATACGTAAAATCGACAGCCCCGATGGCCACTCTGCCCTTATAGGTCGCACCAGCGCCATTGGCATCGTTGGGATAAGTGTTGCCGATACTGTGGCCATAGTAACCACTCACACCGATGCGTAAGCCGGGTACAGAGTAATTATCGATGCGCAATGCTGCACCGTATTTATTTGCGACATCGAACTCCATTGGCGACTTATGACCCTTGTGAATCCAGCCCACATTCGTAAACTGGTCGGCATTCAGACCTGCCAGGAACTGTGCCTCATAACGGAAATCCTTGTAGCGACCCCAGAACGACACACCCGTCTGGTGCCAGGTTGAGGGCATGATGGTATTCTCGCCTTCAGGACGGTAGACGGTGAAATAACTCAATGGTTCGTGGTGGGCATTGTTCAGGCCTACGGGCACCACGATATGACCGACGCGGATGTTGGCCCAAGGTGCGAATGACTTTTGGAGCCAGAACTGTTCGAGTTCCACCTCGCCGCCCTTCTCAGTCTCCTGTTCCCATTCGCCGCCTTCCTCGTCTTCTTTCTCGTAGGCAATGCCGGCTCCTCCGTGTTCGAACTCTATCTCCGTACCAAACGACCATCCCTTGCCGAAGTCATATCCAAGATAGATGACGGCATGGGGAATGTCGAAGCGCCCATGACTGGGATCGTCCTTATGCGCCTCGGGCTGACTGTATCGGCTTACGTGGTCACTGAAATAGTTACGGGTGAAGTTGGCCTCGCCATAGCCACCCACACTGAGGCGCGATACTTTCTTCTGTTGACGAACACTATCGGCACTGCTCTCTTGAGCATATCCTGTCAGACAGGATACTAAAACTATGAACGTAAATACAATTCTTTTCATTTCTGGTTGTTATCTTTGAAAACCGGGTGCAAAGGTAAGGAGTTTAAAGAAATACCACAATACCTAAAAATGATGAAATCACTCTCGTCCTCTTGCGTGTTTCATAGGAAATGATTAATTTTGCACCATGAAAAAATAAAGTACAAGAACGATGAAGAACTTGAAGATGTACGAACCCGGCGATAAGATGATCACACTGATCAAGGACAACTACAGTGTGCTACAGGCATTAGGCTCGTTTGGTATCACGCTCGGCTTTGGCGACAAGACTGTCAGCGAGACATGCGAAATGAATCATGTGGATACCTACACATTTCTGGCGGTAGTCAATTTCACTATTAATGGGTATGGTGACTTTGAGGACGACGAGCAAATCAGCGTCCCCACGCTGTTGCACTACCTGAAAGCCAGCCACACCTACTACCTCGATTTCCAGTTGCCTTTTATCCGTCGTGAGTTGCAGGAGAGCATCAACGAGGACGACCCTCTGGGGATGCTCATCATGAAACTGTACGAGGGTTACGCACAGGAGATCCGTCGTCACATGAAGTACGAGGAGAAGACCCTCTTCCCTTACGTCGAGTCGTTGTTAGAAGGTCGTCCCATGAACGACTATAATGTGGAAACCTTCTCGAAAAACCACGAACAAACAGACAAGATCCTACGTGAGTTGAAACTCATGATCATTAAGTATCTGCCTGCCGATGCCCTCCATAACAACCAGTTGACCGCCACCCTCTACGATATCTACAACAACGAGGAATGGCTTTGCCAGCATGCAGAGGTCGAGGATCAGATCTTTACACCAGCCATCAAGCGTTTGGAGCGACTGACCAGACAAGACGATGTTTCGAAGAATATCTCAGCGATGGTCTTCAAGGGTGGGCAGGATAACAGCGAAGCCCTCAGCGATCGCGAGAAGGATGTGATCATCGGTGTCG
>JAFWTK010000270.1 GCA_017518935.1 Prevotella sp. | reverse complement strand
TTGCGACCAAGGAAGGCGTAAGTGACAGTCGTAGTATTCCTGCCGTTGGAATACATCTGGGCATAGTCGTTACTGGTTTCAACCAGATTCCAGCCCGACATGTACTCTTTCACGTGGTCGGCTGTAGACCCCCAATCGAAACAAGGCTCGTAATAAGTAACCGAACCCGTCACTTCCTGTCCGGGAAGGTCATCGTCATCATCACCGCCGCAGGCCGTGAAGGTGATACACATGCAGCCCATCAGGGCCAGCATCATCAACTTTGTAAAAACACTCTTCTTCATAATGTTTCGAGTCTTTGTGTCCCTGGTCGGCCTGTAGGAACCTGTTTCCTTTAGAGAGTGAGCCGCCACCCATGAAGGCACTCCCATTATAACTATTTGGAAACAGGAGGCCCTATCCTCCGTGGAATGCTTTTAATCAGCGAGGCTTGCACCTCCAAATCGTGGTTGCCGTTTCCGCTCGCGACTCGAAACCTCTTTACGCCTCACCGTCCGGTTCTTGGCGGAATACCTTGCAATATTCGCTTGCAAAAGTACAAAATATTAATGAGAAAAGAGGAAAAAAGTTGGAAAAAAGTTTGGCTATACTGAAAAAATTATCTACTTTTGCAGTCGATAATGATTATTAAACGATTAGAGGTTGACATGAGCGTCAGAAAGTAAGATTCACGTAAGTGTCTGGCTTCCAAAACGTAACAATAAAAATCCGCCTCTTTGGGGTTAATCCCAAACGGATCACAGGATAAGAGGTCACAACGGCCTCTTATTTTGTTATAAGACTATTAACGGTCTCAGGCTGGAGGGTGATGGAGGGCTTGAAGTCGTCACTCTGCATATAGGCCAGGATGGCCTTGCGCATCTGACGGGCTACCAGACGATGATCCAGATTGGTGGAGATATCCATTGAGGTCACCAGCAACTTACCCTTCAGCACATTCGCCTCCACCAGCATTCCGAGTTTCCTGCAGGTCTCTGGATCGTCTATGGGTTGGATGGGTGACAGATAGTCTTTCGGGAGTGTCGTCAGATCCATCGCCTGCGCCTCGCCTAACAGTTCCTGCCAGTTACGATTAGCCCATGTATCGGTGGGGAAGTCGTATTTGAAGAGCGGGTGCGACTGTTCGATGTAGGTTCCTAACGCCTCTCGCCCACCCTGCGAAACCTTTCCTTGTGCCGTCACCAACACCTTTCCGCCCTTCTTCAACTTATCCAGTGCCTGGGCATTGAGCGTATCTGTCACAAGAATATCCTGGGGGACATCCGTTTCCAAGGTCTCAACACTATCCGTCGGATAGACCCAGAAGTCCCATTGATTCTTCAGTTTTCCTGCCACAGCCACAAAAAGCGTCAGTTTTGAAGGTTTCTTGATTTTCTCGAGTGAGAGGCGGATGGTACCTGCCTCAACGTTCTTAGCAACGGGGATACTGCCCACAGACAGGACTCCTCCCGTCACAACCTTCATACTGTCGTCAGAGACATAATAGAGGTTACGGGCATTCTGTAACTCACCATACATCGCATTATACACTTCTAAAGGCACTATCAGCGAGTCTTTATTGGCATAGACATATTTCGGAAACTTTGCCAGCGCAACCACCGGTGAGCAGAACTCTCGCCACTCGTCCGCTTTGACATAGGGGGTGAATGGCGGCAGCAGGAAGCCCGCCTTGTCACTGTCGCGGAGGTTCCGCTCTATCTCGTCCTTATAACGAAGTGTCTGCTGCTGACCGCTGGCCATCATGAACAGTTCCGCCTGACGCGCCATCCCATTATCGTTCAGCCTGTCGCGCACCTCCTTGCTATCAGGGAAAGTGGGCCACGGCCCCAGTTCCTGTATCCCCTGGCTGACAGCACCATAGGGTGTCAGCATCATCAGCGAGGGATGGTGCCCGTAATACTCCATGATCTCGCGCATCTCTTCCTCCCCACAACTGTCCGGCTGCAGATAAAAACCTATCTGGTCGGCAGCGGCAAAGGCAGCCTCCGGCGGACAATAGCCACGGAAACGCATATAGTTGAGTCCATATTCCTCACACTTCTTGAAGATGTCCGTCCACGACGCTTCGTCCATCGGGGGATAGCCCACGTCGGAGAAGCGACTTCCGTCCTCCACCATGCCATGCAGCCATATCGGACAGTCATTGATACGGAGACACCCGTCCTTAACCGAAAACGTGCGCATGCCGAAAACCTTCTCCTGAACATCGTTGCCAATGGAGAGGTCGATCTTGTAGAGCCTCGGCCGGAACTCATCCCAAAGATACACCTCACGACCCAGCATGATTTCCATCGATGACTGCTTACCGCTCAGGTAAAAACCCAAACTCGCGGGCATCTCATCCTCGTGGCCCACCCGCCAGATATCGCAAAACGCCACATATTCCTCCAGGACACGACTAGTACCATCGACATTCACTTTCACACGAACGAGTCCCGCCTGCAGATCGGGTGTCATCGTCCACTTGTCAACATAGAGCCGCCTCGACTGCGCCTTCAGTCCCATCAGGCCCACGATGCCCTTGGTGGCACAGACCACAATCTTGTTGCGCTGTCCGGGCACGATATAATCAGATATCACAAACTGATGCGGAATGGAGCGCGACACCTGACGGCCCGCCTCCTGACCATTCACAAAGACCGTCGTCTCACCAAGAGGCCGCTCCAAAAAGAGGGTTATTCGTTGCTTCTCCCATTTCTGCGGCACATACACACTCTTCCTGAACCAGACCACATCATTTGTCGGCACCGTTCCAGGCAGCGCCACATAGTCATTGTAATGGGTGGAGTCACCAACGGAATACTCCCATTCTCCCGTCAGTTCTATCGTTTCCTGTGCTGAAGCCGTAAGTCCCCACAACAGGAAAAACACAATAATCAGAAGCAACTTTCTCATAACTATATCAATTCTTTTTGCATTCAGTCCGAAGGTCTTCGAGAGATTTATATTCAGCCGGATCATACTTCACGATAGGAGCGATAGTCATTCTGGCGGCATTGCCAAGTCTTTTCTCAAGAAGTTTATACTCTGTATATTGGGAGAGAATCAGTTCCTTCATCTCGTCTGTCAGGGGATGATCGCGCTCCAGACCCGATTCCCTGACCATAACCCGACTTCTGGATGCTACAGATAGTTCAACATGCAGTTGTACATAACAGATAATATCGAAAAAATCCTCTGGCGGAAAAACGTCTTTGACCGACTCAAGGAAATTACCGGTAGGGGTGTCGCCCAGATGACCCTTCTTGATGGAGTCAAGCAGGCTCAACTGTTTGTCGAGCCCTGTGTCAAGCCAACTATGGATCATTTCAACATCGTAGAAGTATATCCAAACCAATAGGCCTCCCATCGTGCCAATGACGAAAATGAACTGCACGAGGGGATTGAAATGGAATGTGTTGTGACAGACATGTAGCACTGGTGATACCACCAACATGGAGATGACCATGAGAGCGTCGCTGTTTCTGATACCCGGTCTGGAGCGGGAACGTAATATCAGACGGATACCTAACATGAGTCCAGCAGCAATGACGGCACTGCAACCCATGTGGATCAATGCCACCTCCAAACCTCGAAACAGTACGGTGCCGATGCCCATTTCATTGTCCAACATCAGGTAAAATATGTTCTCAATGATGGAGAATCCACCACCTACGGCAGCACCGCAGATGACACTGTCGATGAAGAATACGATCTTCTTTCG
>JAFWTK010000032.1 GCA_017518935.1 Prevotella sp. | reverse complement strand
CCGGTCCTGGAAGAAATACGAGGCTGTGCTGACACCCGACTCCACCTGTCAGAATGCCTCCCTGCAAATCCTCGTACTCACCACAGGTGACCTTGATGTCGATATGGTATCACTCATGCCTCAGGACACTTATAAGGGTCATGGTCTGCGTAAAGACCTGGCTCAGGCACTCGCTGACCTCCAGCCAAAGTTCATGCGCTTCCCTGGTGGATGCGTGGTGCATGGCGGTGGCGACGGTTTCTGGGATACTTACCGTTGGAAGACTACCATCGGTCCGAAGGAGCAGCGCAAGGGTATCAAGAACACCTGGGGCTACCATCAGAGCATGGGCTTAGGCTATTTCGAGTATTTCCAGTTCTGTGAGGACCTTGGTATGCAGCCGCTGCCGATCCTGCCCTGCGGTGTATCCTGTCAGGGTACCAACGGTGGTTGGGGCATGCGTGACCAGGCTCAGGATGTGGTGCCTATGGATCAGATGGACGAGTGGGTGGCTGAGGCCATCGACCTGATTGAGTGGGCCAATGGCGATCCTGCTACCAACAAGTGGGCGAAGATGCGTGCCGATGCAGGTCATCCGAAACCCTTTGGGCTGAAATATCTCGGACTGGGTAATGAGGAGCGTATCTCTCCCGAATTCATCGAGAGATTCAAGTATATCTATGAGCGTGTGACGAAGGCTCATCCTGAGATTGTCATCGTGGGTACGGCTGGACCTGGTTCTCATCCTGGCAATCGTGACTTGGAGGCTGGTTGGAAACTGGCTGATGAGATTGGTATGCCTATCATCGACGAGCACTACTACGAGCCCAACTCTTACTTCCTCAGCAAGCGCCAGTACGATGCCTATCCCCGTGACCGTAAGACGAAGGTCTATCTGGGCGAGTATGCCGCCAAGGACAAGAAACTCATCGACGCCCTTGCAGAAGGTCTCTATCTGCTCCACGTGGAGCGCAACGGTGATGTGGTCTGCATGACATCCTATGCACCTCTCTTTGCCAAGAAGGGCACCAACAACTGGAACCCCGACCTGATCTACTTCGACAACGAGCGTCCTTACCTCACCTGCAGTTACTATGTGCAGCAGATGTTCGGACAGAGTGCTGGTCAGTACTACTATGGCGACTGTGTCCGTTTCGAGGGCGATGCAGCAGGTGTGCAGCAGCCTCAGGTCGATGTGCATTATGGCCAGTCGGTTGTCCTGAATGTCAAGACCCGTCAACTCTTCGTGAAGTTGGTCAACGCCAGTGCCGATGCCAAGAAGGCCAATATCAACCTCAGCCGCTTCGGTTTGAAGAAGGTGGGTACCAAGACAACGCTCACCGGCAATGCCCAGGATGAGAACAACTACGATGCCCAGCCCATCGCTCCCCAGACAGAGCAGATCAAGGCCCAGAAGAAGTTCTCCCTCGACCTCGCCCCTTACACGATGATCATGTTGCAGTATCAGTTGTAAATCCTGTTATATATAATAAGGTACAGGAAGGAGCCAGATCAGTAGTCTGGCTCCTTTTCTTTTATTCCACTTTCCCACTGGTAGAGAATTATTTCGCCAAAATTATGCTAATAACATAATTTTATTTGCATAATTTAGTTATTCTTACACAACGGTTCCTGACCCCTTTGTGTCTCTTTTTTGCTTTTTTATTTGGAGCCTATGTGTTTTTTTTCTATCTTTGCAGCAGAAACGAAAAAGTAACGATATGGAAACTTCTACATTGAACCCTACACAGATGCACTTGCTGAAGTTGTTCTCATTCAACAATAGCGAAGAGTATGCCCGTGAAATACAGATGGTGCTTACAAAGCATTTTCAGTCTCACCTTGATGCAGAGGCAGACCGTTTGTGGGACGAAGGTATCCTTAATCAGGAAAAGTTGGATGAACTCCGCCACAAGGATCTACATGCCAAATAAAACCAGAGGCGATGGCAAGACTTGTGGTTGATACAAACAGCCTGATCCAGTGCATTTCCCGTCGGAGTAGATACCACGATTTATGGTTGTCTTTTCTTGACGGAAGGAATGTTATGTGTGTGTCAACGGAAATTCTCAGCGAATATACTGAAATATTGGAGCGTTATACGAGCCCAGAATTTGCAGAAGCAGCCCTTGGCGTAATTACAAATAATCCATTCACGTTGTTTGTTACGCCATATTATCATTTCCGTCTTATCGAGGCAGATCCTGATGACGACAAATTTGTGGACTGTGCTGTGGCCTGCAATGCGAAATTCGTTGTAACAGAAGATACCCACTTTGATGTGTTAAAGAAAGTGGACTTCCCCAAAGTAGATGTCATTGGGTTGGATGAAATAGTCCAGCAGATAAATAATAAGTAGAACCCTCAAAATTGCAGGGGAGACACAAAAGAACCGTCCCGCGGTGATGTGTTAGCGACTGCAAACATAGTAACTTTTGTGTTCGTTTGTGTCCTTTTGCGTTCGGAACCGGAGCACAATGGGGTCAGGAACCACTGTGCAAAGATTTGGATAGTTCGATAGTCGCATTCGGAATAGTTCTCGCTGGTGGCGAGAATAGTCCCCGAAAAAAGTATTAATAGTTTTGGTTGTTACTATTAATAGTAGCAATTATTCCCAGTGTGGGAATATTATTTTCCCAGGCTGGGAATAT
>JAFWTK010000269.1 GCA_017518935.1 Prevotella sp. | reverse complement strand
GAGCAATTTGGTCCCTTTATTCCAGGGCTATTTGATTAATATTTAACTCGTCCCAATTTTAACGGGACACTAATGATAATAATATATAATATAATTATACAATTCACTTTTTCCCCTTACAACCTCCCAAAACCTAACTGCCATCTGCCATAACTGCCATCTGCCATCACTTTTATATCACGACACAGGTAGGAATATTAATTGATATTCCAAAGAAAAACAAAAAATATTTTGATTTTTTAGATTAATTGTATATCTTTGCAAAATCAATTAAAAATGATAGAAAGGAAGAAACGATGAAACGAAGAACGATTCTATTCTTTTTCATTGTATGTGCAATACAATGTTTCGCTCAGACATACGAGTCAGAAATAGAGACAGCCATGGCAGGCGATCCAAACTCTCAATATTGGATAGGCTCTTTCTATGAAAGAGGCACAGGCGGTGTAGAGCAAAACTATCCAAAAGCCTTTTCTTGGTATCAGAAAGCGGCTGATAAAGGGCATTTATTAGCACAGGAGAAACTTGCCGAATTCTACTTAAACGGGACTGGAATTAAACAAAACACCCGTAAAGCCTTTGAACTTTACCAAAGGTTGGCAGAACTTGGAAGAGCAGGCTCGATGGACAAACTGGCAAAACGCTACGAATTGGGCGAAGGAGTTGCAAAAGATATTTATCTGGCAAGAGATTGGTACATCAAGGCTATTGAAGGGGGATCTGACATAGCAAAAAATCATTTAGACAAATTATATAAGCAATATCCTCATATAAAACCCATCCTTGAGTTGGAACCGAAGCCAGAATCCCAACCTGCCTCACTTCCAGCAACGCCACGGCTCAAGGTGAATCGATATGAACTGGCTGCAACAAGAGAATATGAAAAAACGCTCCAGAAGGCTTATCCATTCATCCTAAAAGTATTCCTTAAGAACGAAGAAGAAGGGAAGGCAGATGACGTAACCGTTGACATTATACTACCTTCAGGAGTACTCATGGTTGGAGGGAAAAATACTCAATCTTTTACCACCATCAAAGGTAAGGAAGCCATAGATATCCCCTACACAATCTTGGTTCTTGATGATTATCCAGCCACAACCATCCCCATTAATATCAAGATAAAGGAAAAAACTGGAAAATACGCTGAAGACTGGCACACAGACATCGCTATAGGGCAACGACTTCCCTACCCTGATATTTCAGACATTGATGTTGACATTCCAATAACATTCGATACTCAGCCTAACACATATGCCCTGATTATTTCGGTAGAAAACTACGACAACGTAGAGTCTGTACCATTTGCCAACAATGACGGTAAACTATTCAAAGAGTATTGTGTCAAGACATTGGGTGTGCCCGAAAATAATATCATTTTCTATAATGACATAACCAAAACCCAATTTGATGTATACAAAGACAAACTGAAGGGATTAGTCAGCAGCAATAATCATCCAGAGAAAACGAAGGTTATTTTTTATTATGCTGGTCATGGAATACCTGATGAAAAAAGTCAAACAGCCCACCTATTATTAAGAGATGGATTTGGTAATATTCCTAAAAGCGGTGTGAACTTAAACCAGTTTTATCAACAATTAAGCGAAATAGGAAGTCAGTCTATATATGTTTTCATAGACGCATGTTTCAGTGGGCACAAGCGAGATGGCGGTATGATAGATGCTGCAAGAGGAGTTGCTATTAAACAGAAAAAAGAAATGCCGACAAATAACATGATTATTTTTACCGCAGCCCAAAGTGATGAATCAGCCTATTCATATCAAGACAAGCAACATGGTTTATTTACTTACTATTTACTCAAGAAGTTCAAGGATACACAGGGTGAGACTTCCCTTGGTGAACTCTCCCAATACATTAACAGCGAAGTTACCAAAGCCTCAATCCGACTCAACAACGGCAAAGAACAGACTCCAACTACAGATAGTAGCATTGCAGGATGGGAGAAAATGAAGTTAAAATAGCGTCACATTATAAATCTCATATAATAATCCGCAACCCTCAATGAGGATTGCGGATTAAATTTATATTAGCGTAAACGATATTGAATCATATTATATTCAAGCACGTATTTAATTTCCAATGACTTGTCTGTATTATAATAGAACAAAGTCCCTGCAGACTCACCTGTGAATTGGTATTTCGAAGCAAGTTCCGTTTTAATTGCTTCTTGATCAATTCCATTTTGCAAACGTACTTGAACAATTTGAATAACATCCTTCAATTCATTCTTTGTATTTTTGAACTGACATATAACAGTTCTCACATAATCATCATTAAGCATAAAAGAAAGAGTTTCCTCTGTATCAACAGACGGAGTTATTCCATTCATTGCTTCTTTTGCTTCTGCATTCGTTTTCCCTAACAGATATGAATAGTCTATTTGTATTATAGATCTATCGTCAATCTTGGTATATGTAAGCGTCCTTAGATTATAATCCCACGTTATACCAACGGTAGCATCATCATATTTTTCTTCATTAATGAAAGCCTTATAACTATCTTCTGTACCCTGTTCGTATACATAATACTCATGAGAAAGATATTCATACATCTCCTCATTCGTAAACCAAACATCATCCTTCGCCTTTAATGTAATCGAAACAACAAGTTGTGTATCATGATTGAAAGTGAAAGAAATAACTTCCCAATTTACATCCTTTATCGTCTGCTGAGCAATACCTTTATAATTGTATATCATTGTATCATCTTCGCTCGTATACATACCTTCAAATGTATCTATCACAGTCTTTTTTGTGGCTCCAATAAACTGTGTATAGTCATAAGCCACAAAATATTTAGGTTCTTCGATATTAACTTCCACGACAGCAGTCCCTTTATCGGTAACGACATCAATGTAAGTTCGACCTCCGCCCACTGCAGTTATCTCACCAGAATTGGCATCAACAGTCGCCACTTTAATATTGTGTGAAGAATAACGGAAAATTTGTCCCGCATCATCTTTTGTAGCATTTCCATTCAAGGAATGCCAAAGGTCATACTCATAATCGGGAGTAATAGTCTCACCAATCTTCATCTCTTTTACACTAATGCGCTTTGAATAGGTGAATGTTAACCCTGTATCATTGAATTTGGCAGTGAACTCATAATTATTGATGCTCTTAATAACTACATCAAGATTTAGCGTGATTCCGTCACGGTAATACGTACCTGTCAACTTATCTTCATTGATATAATACCTTCCGGTAACATTTTCATTATGGATGTCCCAGTAAGAATCATTAGAATAAGTGAATACACCAGTCTTTGTAAATGACATTATTTCCCACACAGATTCCTCGGGATGGTCGTAGACCCAGTCTCCAACAATTTTTTCTGGAATTTCACTCCACCATGAGGTTTTCGAATCTGAATCTGAACTAGAATCTGAATCTGTACAACTACACACCATATTAAATAATAATATGAGTAGACAATAATGCATCGAGTTTAAATAAAATTTCTTCATGACAGTTTAATTTTTATGTATTATTAGTATCTAAATGTATAACCTACTTTGATTCCAAGATAGTGATTATGCTGCTTATATCCTGTCATCAATATATTGGCCGTTTGATCAAATACACGCCACCTATCTCCATCCCAGAATTTATTGTCGGCAGCATTCGTAATCATATATGTATATTCAATGCCGAAATCAATGCCAGCATATTCGAATATTACTCCAGCCCGTGCACCAACATTTAATTGTTTAAGGGGAGAAGCATCTAATGACTGCGACTTTTTCACATCGCCATTATTGCCTTGTGCAGCAGAATAGGTCTCATAATAATCTACATTGTTGGAGTACATGTCCATCTCTCCGTGCCCAGAATAATGCAATTCATATTTTGCATCATTATAAGGAATAGAGGTATATTGATGATTTTGTATTTGATATGCACGTAATTCCATAGCATCGGTATTCCCCGAGAGTTTCATCTTTGCTGAAAGCCCATAAGTAACCACTGGGCCAAGATTGAATTGCATATGACTTATGCTACTGACACGAAGACGGTATGAAGCCAATACAGGTATTTCCAAATGATTGAACGTATAATCTTCAGAATAGTTGTTCTGGCTATTGCCTGCAAGATAATATGCGGCATTCTGTGGAATTATACGAGGGATATCTTTTGAAAACGCATTTTTATAAGAATAATGTGTGAAGCCAACACCTGCTATTAAGTAGAAATTCTTATATAATCGAATATCAGCGAATGCGTTGACGTTAAATCCACTTGAAGAAGAATAAGAGGCATTTTCCAAATTATTACCTAAAGCATAATTCACAGCACTACCTGTAAAGTCGCCACCAGAAGAGGCTGATATCATAGGAAGAATGTATGCAGCACTGAGACCAAAAGATATCTTTCTGCCTCCAATGCCTATCGACGGCATCATAGCAACAACGGGTTTGGCGGCTTGGGAGATATTAATTCCAAGAATCTGATTACCAGTAGTAACGCCCACACTACCCTCTCGAATCAAACCATTTGGGTCGTTGGGAGCACAATGAATTTGAATGGAATCCCTGCCAATACGAGTAAGTTGAACCCATGATGGGAATTGGGCGAATTTCCACTCTGGCGCATCTGTATTCACCTTTACGATTTCATCTCCGCCATCGGCATCAAATACCAATTCGTTCTTGGAGAAAGATAGTTTCTCATTTAAAGCGGTACTTCCTTGATAGATTTTTATAATAGTTGTTAAATTGTTCGAGTTTGTTGACAATTTCACTTCTGCTTCACGATCTTTATTTTCCCTGTTTGGCTCCACCGTAAATGTAATACTGGTTTCACCTTTTCGGGCATTAATCCACTTGGGCAACTCATGGATGTTCCAGTCCGTATTAGCCACCACATTCACCTCATCCACATCACCCGAAGCAGGGAAAGTAAGTTGGTTTGCCGTACTGCGTAGCATTTCCATCGCACCCTGATTAGTCACCAGAAGTGTCTTTTTCTCAGAGCCACAGAACACTTCAATTTGTGTAGTACGATCTTTCAGGCTTTCGTTCTCATTAATACATGAGATGATAAGGGAGTTACCCTCACGCTTGGCAGAACACCAGTCACAATCGATAGTATATGTCCACTTGCCCGGTCCCTGGACTCTTACAGAGTATTGACCACCTTGACTTGGTATCAACACTTGATTCCTTGAAAGCCCAAAAACTTCATTTTGTCCTTTTTCTTTGAATGGACGATTGTCCTTAATCCACTGTATCAAGTAGTTACAGTCGTTTTCATAGGATTTCTCGCCACAGTTTAACACCTTCTGATACTCTTTAATAGCATCATCATACTTTTCGGAACTGCGAAGTTCATTAGCCTTTCGATAAAGAGACTTGCAATCCTGGGCAGACAGAGATTTTGGAAAAGCCCCTAAACTCAATAATAGGCAAAACAACCATTTTGTAGTTTTAGTAATCATTATTAATCTATTTTAGTTTTGACGGCACAAAGATATAAAATAATTCGTAAACAACAAACTTTTTTTTATTTTTTGTGGTTTCAAATTATAAAATTACTGAACTTTCGCAAGTGAATATTCATTCATCAAGCGACTAATTTATACATTTGATATAACTTTTGGAACTTAGGATTCCCATCAATAACCGCAGTAAGGTAATCACGGGGGGTAATCACGGGGTCGGTTCTTCTGATCATTTTTGTCAGGAAATTCGGCCATCCTGGTATTTGTCGCGCCATAATTATTGGTGGTATGCTTATTCTGGGGCAAAGATACAAACTTATTCTCAAACCTCAAAATATTATCCAAGAAAAATGATCAGT
>JAFWTK010000268.1 GCA_017518935.1 Prevotella sp. | reverse complement strand
GATTTGACGTTATTTCGTTATATCGTTTTTACGTTATGACGATTAAAGATAGGAAAGATAGAGATAATTGGTTTGAGCGGGGTATTCCGCTGCGAGGGTGTCAATCTGATTGACGGTAGGTACGAGTCCCAACATCTTACGCCATTTGCGGATAGTGAGGCCGGCTTGTTCCATCTTCATACGATTCTCTAAGCCGATGGCGCGGGCAATCTGAAAATCGGAAAAGCCATAGACCTTGGCAGCACGCAACAGCAGGGCCACCTCTGGCGACTGCAAGTACTCCTTAAACTCACTCGGCTCCATAAACTCTGAGATCTCAGAAAGATGGGTGTACCCTTTCAGTTGCTGGTCGATATCCACGATATGCTTCAGTTTCTGCAAGAACCAACGGTCAATCATCGTTAACTGATGAATTTGTTCGATGGTATAGCCAATCTTCAGTGCCTTCGACACAACGAAGATACGCATATCCGTAGGTTCATGTAGGGATTTCTCGATGTCTGGTATCTTGATGGCGTGATTCTCAACAAAACCGTGCATGCCTTGTCCAATCATACGCAAGCCCTTTTGCAGCGCCTCCTCGAAGGTTCGACCAATCGCCATTACCTCACCCACACTTTTCATCGACGAGCCAAGTTGACGCTTGACACCTTGGAACTTAGTCAAATCCCAACGGGGAATCTTGACGACCACATAGTCGAGGGCTGGTTCGAAGAAGGCGCTCGTGGTTTTCGTTACAGAATTCTTCAAGTCGAAGAGACCATAACCCAATCCCAGTTTGGCAGCGACAAAGGCTAAGGGATAGCCCGTTGCCTTCGAGGCCAAAGCAGAAGAACGACTCAGACGGGCATTCACCTCGATGACGCGATAGTCCTCTGAGTTGGGGTCGAGAGCGTACTGCACATTACACTCGCCTACGATGCCGATATGACGGATAATCTTGATGGCCAACGCGCGCAGTTTATGATACTCGCTATTGGTAAGCGTCTGCGACGGAGCCACCACAATCGACTCGCCCGTATGAATACCCAGTGGGTCGAAGTTCTCCATATTACAAACGGTAATGCAGTTGTCATACTTGTCGCGCACCACTTCGTATTCAATCTCCTTCCAGCCTTTGAGCGATTTCTCTACCAATACTTGTGGAGAGAATGAGAAGGCTTCCTCGGCCTGTGCCAACAATTCTTCTTCGTTGTCGCAGAAGCCAGAGCCCAGACCACCGAGGGCGTATGCGGCTCTTAATATCACAGGGAAACCTAATTCATGCGCTGCTTTCTGCACCTCTTCGACAGTAGAACAAGCCTCACTCTTGATGGTCTTCACGCCAATCTCATCGAGGCGCTTCACAAACAAGTCGCGGTCTTCGGTATCGATGATGGCCTGCACGGGGGTACCCAAAACCTCGATGCCGTATTTCTCTAAGACACCTTTCTCGTAGAGTTCTACACCACAGTTCAGGGCCGTCTGTCCACCAAAACTCAATAAAATGCCGTCAGGACGTTCTTTCTCAATGACGCGCTCCACAAACTCAGCCTTCACGGGTTGGAAATACACGGTATCGGCTACTCCTTTCGAAGTCTGCACCGTTGCGATATTGGGGTTGATCAGCACCGAATGAATGCCTTCTTCCTTCAGTGCCTTCAATGCCTGAGCCCCGCTATAATCGAACTCACCCGCCTGACCTATCTTCAACGCTCCAGAGCCTAACAATAAAACTTTCTTTATCTTATCCTTATCCATAACATCTATTCTTTATCTTACAACGAATTAAAACGAATTTCACGAATTTTACGAATTCTATTTTTCTAATCTCACGAATTATTATTTAATTTGTCCAATTTGTGTAATTCGTCTTAATTCGTTGTTGTTAATAACATCTTTGTGAACTCATCAAAGAGGAATTCCGTGTCGACTGGTCCTGAACAAGCCTCTGGGTGGAACTGTGCCGACATCCAGGGATTGGTCTTGTGGCGGATGCCCTCATTCGAGCCGTCGTTCATATTCACGAACAGCGGTTCCCAATCTGAGGGCAATGTCGAGTCATCTACTGCATAACCGTGATTCTGTGAGGTGATAAAGCACTGTGTCGTACCTACTTTCTGAACCGGTTGGTTGTGCGAACGATGACCGTATTTCAATTTGTAGGTCTTAGCACCTGCGGCCTTTGCCAGTAATTGATTACCAAGACAGATACCCATACACGGACGTACAGTCTCATTGTTCAGAAACGTCTGAATGTTTGCTACCGTCTTGCTGCATTGTTCAGGATCACCAGGACCATTTGCCAAGAACAGCCCATCAAACTCTAATTGATTGAAATCATAGT
>JAFWTK010000267.1 GCA_017518935.1 Prevotella sp. | reverse complement strand
TATCATACCTGTGACATCTACTTGCCGAAAGAGGAGAAGGCTTCCTATCCCGTTGTGATCCACATTTATGGTAGTGCGTGGTTCAGCAACAACAGCAAGGGTGCTGCCGACCTCGGTACCATTGTCAATGCTTTGTTGAAGGCCGGCTATGCAGTGGTTTGTCCGAATCACCGTAGCAGCGGCGATGCCAAGTGGCCTGCCCAGATCCATGATATCCGTGCCGTCATCCGTTTTGTGCGTGGTGAGGCTAAGAAGTATAAGTTCGACCCGTCGTTTGTTGCCACCAGCGGTTTCTCTTCCGGTGGGCACCTCGCTTCTACGGCTGCCACCACCAGTGGTCTGAAACAGACGAAGGTGGGTTCTTACGACATCGACCTTGAGGGAACTCTCGGTTGTTATGCCAATGAGAGCAGTAGCGTGAATGCCGCCTGCGACTGGTCGGGGCCTGTCGACCTAACGAAGATGGACTGCGGACCTGGCATGAGCATGGGTGCTAACAGTCCTGAGGACGTGCTGCTCGATTCGAAACTCGATAAGGAGCCGGACAAGTATCGTAGCCTGAGTGCCACCTACTATGTCAACAAGAACAATCCTCCCATCATTATCTTCCACGGTGAGAAGGATAATGTGGTTCCCTGCTGTCAGGGTAAGATGTTCTACGAGAAACTCGTGGCTGCCGGTGTGAAGACCGAGGCTACCTTCGTTCCTGAGGGTGGACACGGTATGGGCATGTACGATGAGGCCAACCTCCAGAAGATGGTTAACTTCCTCAATGCCGTCCGCACGGGCAAGTAATACACCTTATATATAATATAATAATAGAAACGGCCGTTGCAGGATTCCGCCGCAACGGCCGCTTTTGAAACAGTAATCAGAATCGACTCCTGACGCTTATGAAAAAAATTTTGTTTGCTTTCCTGATGCTGCTGCCGGTTTGTGCCAGTGCCCAAGACGATAATTTCAACTATACCAATCCCAATGCTGACCAGGGTGCTACCAGTGATGTGGACTGGGTCAGGCTGTTGGAACCTTACTGGCCTGAGTCAACCATCACGTTCTACATGGGTAACGTGAGGTTTCAAGGACATATCCACAATACCAAAGGGCACCCGACAGTCAGGGAGATTACCAAGATAGCCCATGAGGTGATGAACGATATGCACATCAGCGACGGTATGTTGGGCAATATCCAGGATGAAACGTCGGAGTACAAGCAGTTGTCGGCTACCCAGTGGCACGACATTGCCCTGAAAGCCATTGAACTGGCGGGTCGCAGTGATGTGAATCCTTACGGAAGCACCTATGCCTTCCTGAGCGATTTTATTCAAAATGTGAAAGCCAGACTGGGGAACGAAGACATGGAGTCGGTGATTCAGCAAGGCAGGGATGATGTGTACAATTCCTTGCTGGATAAAGGAAAGGATAAACTCTTGGACGAGATTGATGACATTGCCCCTGCACTAGGAGTGAAAGTGGTTGACGAAGGTATTGGAACCCTCTTAATGGTTTATTCCGCCGCTAAACTGGGCTGGGACCTTGGCGAGTTTACGAAAACATACCATGTCTTTGACCGTGAGGAATGGATGAACCAGATGTTGCAGCGTCAAATCCTGAAGGAAACGTTCTATATAACTGTGAGTCATAAGATTGCGGAATTGATGGAAGAACGCCTCAAGAACGGCAAATGGGTGTTGGAGGTTGACACGACGGTGGAACGCAAGGATGCCACGCTGTTCGGTGTTCCCATGAAGCAGAAGTGGCACATGCTGGCTGATTTGCAGAAGATAGACCGCAGTGAGGTCAGTCGGAACGGTACGTATCAGGGTCACATGAAAGTGTGGGTAGATCACGAGGATGTTGGACGGTTTGACGCAGCATTCAAGCGGAAGGTGATGTTGGGTGATCCGCTGCCCTTCAAATACCTTGTACCTTACTGCAACGTCGAAGACATCAAGGAAGGTGATACGAGGATAGGCGACAAGATGTATGAGAGTTACGATTTTCAGATGGTGGTCGATAAAGACCACCTCAGGATGAGTTGGCCTTTCATTAAAAGTCTGAAACAGAATGTTTTTGAGTTTACGACAAACCATACTGGCAAGTTCGGTCTTAACTATGGTCACTACGATGACAGCAGACTACAGGTTTCCGATCTTTCAGCCGTCGTGAAGTACACTTTCGGATTCTATGGCAAGGCAGTAGGCAATAATCCGACCATCTATGTCAAAAGTCAGGAGAAAACCGACCAGTGGGATTTGCTGAAACTGCATGGAGATTTGACAGAAACAATGTATGACTTTGTAAAGGGAGAGAATGTGAAGATCCTGCATGATGAGGTGCTCCTGAAACCGCTCAAGCAGGATATGGGCTATAGCATCTCAACCGTCAACGATCCTTACCGCAAACTGAGAGAAGGCTCGCCCACTTATAAGCCGCCCGTGCTGCCGGTGATGAAGTCAGCACCGGTGAAGGCTGTCGGAAACGAGGAGGAAGATAATGATCGGGCAGGCGAGAACGGCATCTGGGTATACGACTGGAAATCGTCGATGCCTGAGAATATCCGTGAAACGATAGAACACGGCGAGGCTATCCTGGCCAGCGGACAGTTACCGTCGGCATATGCTTTCCTGTTGCCTGAAGGTCTGAGCAAGGAAGACGATATCATCATCGTGACGGACACGATGCTTACGCTTAGCGTGATGACACGTGACCGTATTGGATTCGATGAAATCGTGAGTCGTGTGAAGCGTCATGGCTTCAATGGCAAAACGACTCCCGGCAAGCAGTTTATTGGAAGCAACGGCCAGGGTCAGAACTGTATGGTGACAAATATGTCTGCCAACGGCTATGTGACGGTTGTGATAGAGGAAGCCAGCGAGGAGGAGGGGAGTGATGATGTCGAATTCGAACATATCGGCTCGAACATGGAGCGACTGCAAAAGCAGATGCAGGAAATAACGAATGAAATCATGGCGCATCCGGAAAGGGCTGAACAACTGCGCGAGAAGATCCTGAAAATCACCCAAGAGATGCAGAAAGAAACGCAGCGCCTACAAGAAAAAGTAAGGAAATGACAGCGTCATTTCTTGCGTCCCTTCGCAAAAGGTAACAATGATTACGGTAATAAAGAATACTATTTAAGAGATGAAGTTTTACGATAGGGAAAAGGAAAAGAAGGTGCTAGGCGAAGTGCTCCTGCAGAGCAAGCATGAAGATCACTGGAACCCCACTGATTTCCCTTAGATGTTGCCAGCGTACACTTTTTTTACTTCCTGCAAAAAAGGACTCCATTTTGCGCCCTGCCTATGAAACAAGTGTTCCCACACTGGGGAATTTTTGTTGCTTAGGCATGGCGCAAATTTGGTATCCTTATCGTCAATGCAAGGACACTACACATTTGTAAAACTTTATTCCCTCCGCTCATAGGATGGCAGTTCTGACAGATGGCAGATGGCAGTTAGCACTAATTGCCATCTGCCATCCGCCAGAAATTGCAGAAGACCCCCAATCCATACTCATAGGCATCTCATAGGCTGCTTTATGGTTGCTTTATGACTGCTTTATGGCTGCTTTATGGTTGCTCTAGGCCTAAGGGTATAGAGAAAGTATAGAGAATCTCATAAGGAAGTATAGAGAAGTCTATGAGAAGTCCATGAGAAGTCCATGAGCAAAGCTTGAGGTAACTTTGAGGTCTATTGGACAGCTGTATTAGCGCGCGAAGGATTCGCTACGTTTTCTCTATATCCTATAATCCAAACTTATATCCGAGTGTTATCTGAAACACACTGTGCTTGGTTGACTCCCCGTAGGCGGAAATAGCCTTCGTCAGGCTTAGGTTATAACGCGCATCCAACACAACATGGTTAAACTCATAAGATATGCCAAGAGGGATTGCAAGATCAAAGGAGGATATATCCGCGTCGATTCCAGCCGCCTTATAGGCATCTTTTAACCCGACCTCAGCGGAAACACCATTTG
>JAFWTK010000266.1 GCA_017518935.1 Prevotella sp. | reverse complement strand
TAAAAATATCAAAATTCGGTGCAAAGGTAAGGGTTTTTTGCATAATTAACAAAATTTTGAGTAACATTTTCTTTATTTTAGGTAACAAATTGTTTGTTTTTAAAAAAAAGCCGTATCTTTGCATCGGTTTTGTAATATACTAAAACAAATGGAAAAGGAAGAATTAAGACTAACTAACGGACTTTTACGAGTCCTTCTGATCATTATTATATATCCCATCGCATTGAACAATTATGCTCAGATGGGCAAGTTATTTGATGCAAATCATCAACTATCGAGCAATTTCACTAATCAAGTCTATCTTGACAACAACGGATTCATCTGGTCAGCCACCCGTAATGGCCTGAACAGATACGACGGCTACCAGTTCCATATTTATAAAAAAGAAAAAGGTGGCATGACTGGCATGGCCAGCAACTATGTGAATTGTATCGTACAGGATCACAAAGGCCATTTTTATCTTGGCATGTGGGGTGTTTTGCAAATTTACGACGGCAACACTTTCCAGACGATAGAGGTGAAAGACTTGGAGGGGAAGCACATCAATTGCTATGTCACCTGCTTCCTCGTACGGAGGAACGGAGAAATATGGGCAGGCACCTCAGGTTTTGGCGTCCTGAAAATCGACGATACAAAACAAGCCCACCAGGTGGGAGGTCCTTTAAAAGGAATCCACACGGCAGAACAACTGATGGAAGACCATAAAGGCAATATCTGGGTGCTCACCAGAGAAGACGGACTGATTTGCATGAATGAGAAGACCTCACACACCTATTTCAAGGATAGCCCCATCAGGACTAACCTGCGTAAGATATGCGAAAGTTCAGACGGAACACTATATCTGGGAACCTCAAATGCAGGTCTCTTCAAATTGACAGGAAATGAATTTCAAAGAATAGAGGGTGCAGGCAACAAACCTATCACAGAACTCTATTTCAATAGCCAAAAGGAACTATTATTAGGCTATGATGGAGAAGGAATCGGTATTTACAATCCCCAGACAGGCATACTCACTGACAATCCTTTCCATAGTCTTGAGGTAGACCTCCCCAAGAGCAAGGTTGTCTCCATCACAGAAGACCAGAACGGGAATTTCTGGTTCGGGCTCCTCCAGAAAGGCATCTTCATGCAACCCAGCACCTCAACAGGATTTCATTATATAGGATATAAATTAGGTACGCGTAATATAATAGGTAACGCCTGTGTCGTCAGTACTTATCAGGACAGCAAGGGACGCACTTGGGTTGGAACCGACAAAGACGGTCTTTACTGTCTCGACAGCAGCCAAAAGCCACTGAAGCACTTCAAGGAGAGTTTCCCTGCCTCCATCATGGCCATTGAAGAAGATCTAAAAGGCCATATCTGGGTAGGTTCCTATAATGAAGGCGGCGGGTGGATCGATCCCAACACTCTGCAATATCACAGGTACGACTTTCCCCAGTCAACCACCATCAGCATTTTCGACATTGAGGTGGACAACAAGAATCGCCTGTGGTTTGCCACCATGGGACAGGGCGTGGTCATGCTCGACCAAGAGTCCATGAAGACAGAGACCTACAAGGTAAAGAACCATGCAGAGAGCGACAGAAGCGTCAATAGCATTACCAACGATTATATCTCTCAACTTTCCATTTCTCCGGACAACAAACGAATCTATGTGGCTACCTCAGCGGGTGTCTGCTGTTTAGACCTGGAGAAGAACAGTTGGACCAGTTTCTTCGGAAAGAACTGCCTGAACTACCCTACCCCCACCCGTATTGCCAGGGAATATGCCGGCAGACTCTGGATTGGCACGAACGACGGACTCTTCTGTTATGACTTGTTGAAAAAGGACCTGATACAAGCATCGACGGACAGAGGTTTGTCGGAAAATGGCATCGCTTCTATCGAACAGGACGCTAAAGGGAATCTCTGGATTGCCACAGACCACGGTCTATACTGCTACGACCCCAAAACCGAACTGACTCAAAACTATTTCATCGACAACGGTTTGCAGTCAAACGAGTTTTCAGACGGTGCCTCCTGCACCTCCTCTAATGGTACGATGCTGTTTGGCGGAGTCGGAGGTCTGACCTGGTTCAACCCCGCAGACATCAAACAAACCAAATGGGATGCGACTGTCCGGTTGGTAAGGTTCATTGTCAACAGCAGCCCCATTAACAGTGCTTCCGAGTCTGGCATCTATCACATCTGCGACACATCTGTCATTGCTTCCGACCGTTTCCAACTGGCAGCCCATGACAACAACTTCGGGCTGCAGTTCTCAACACTCACCTACGACAGTCCAGAACACATTACCTACTTATACAGCATCAATGGCGAAGCCTACTCCAGTCTACAGCCAGGCGTCAACGAGATCACCTTCACGCACCTACCGCCAGGCACCTACCGCTTCCGCGTAAAAGCAGTACGTAATAACATTGAAACTCCAGAAAAAGTATTTACAGTCATTATCCACAGTCCATGGTACCGTTCTGCATGGGCGTATTGCCTCTATCTCCTCGTGATTGGCACCATCCTCTGGCAGGTGCTGATAGCCCATCGCCGCAGGGAGAAGAACCGCCAGCGCCTCCAGGAACATATCCACGCTGAGGAGATGAGTGATGCCAAACTGCGTTTCTTCATGAATATCAGTCATGAGATACGCACCCCGATGACTCTCATCCTCACCCCGCTGCTCTCACTGATTAAGAACGAGGAGGACCCACAACGCAAAGGCATCTATGAGGTTATCAAACGGAATGCAGAACGTATCCTCAGCCTCGTCAACCAGATGATGGACCTGCGAAAGATTGACAAAGGCCAGATGCAGATGCGCATGGCAGAAACAGACCTGATCAAGTTCGTGAAAGATGTCTATGATCTTTTCGACAACCAGGCCAAGGCAAAACTCCTGACCTTCACCTACGAACATGATGACAACAAACTGCCCGTATGGATAGACCGTCGTAATTTTGATAAGGTGGTCATGAATATTCTTTCCAATGCCTTCAAATTTACGCCAGCCGGGGGGAAGATCGATATCCGCATCAACCATGATGATCAGGCAGCATACATCGCTATCAGCGACAATGGCGAGAAGATACCGGAAGACAAACTAGACAAGATCTTCGAGCGTTTCTACCAGACAGAATCCACCATTAATGACAGGCATACCGGCACAGGCATCGGCCTCGACCTGACCCGCTCGCTCGTTGAACTGCATCATGGTACCATCACCGCCCATAATCTGGAAGAAGGCTGCGAGTTCGTGGTGTCCATCCCATTAGGAAATGCTCATTTGAAGCCAGAAGAGATGATATACGATGAGGAAGTCACCACCTCTGAACAGGTTTCCATGGAGGCGGAGAATCTGGAAGAAGAGCCGTCTGTCACTGAACAACCAACAAGTCACAAGATGAAGATTGTCATTGCCGAGGATGATGACGAAATCCGTGACTATTTAGACAGCGAACTGAGCAAGGACTACGATGTCAGGATCTGCGTCAATGGCCGTGATGCGCTGGCGGAAGTGTTCCATACAAAGCCTGACCTCGTACTTAGCGATGTGATGATGCCTGAGATGGACGGAAACACGCTCTGTAGCAAGATCAAGTCGAACCCGAGCACTAACTATATCCCCGTAATCTTGCTGACAGCCAAGAACCGCGACGAAGACAAGTTGGAGGGATTGGAGACGGGTGCCGATGCCTATCTCGTCAAACCGTTCAATATGGACATCCTGCGCCGCACCATCATGAACCTGCTCAACACGCACCGTCTGCTGCAACTGAAATACGGACGCAACGACAATCTGGAAGAGCAGGTGGATGAAATCAAGATGAAATCGCCCGACGAGAAATTGCTGGAACGTGTGATGACAGCCATCAACGCCCACCTCGACGACTCAGACCTCAGCGTAGACATGGTGGCCGAGCAAGTCGGTATCAGCCGTGTACACCTGCACCGGAAGATGAAGGAACTGACTGGTCAGACGCCACACGACTTCATCCGCAATCTCCGTTTGAAGCAGGCCGCCAACCTCCTGGCCAACCAAGGCATGAACGTGACGGAAGTGATGTATGCCTGCGGTTTCTCTAACTCAGCCTCCTTCTCCACCGTGTTCAAAAAATTCTACGGTATGTCACCCCGCGACTATATGAAGGAACACCAATCAAGGAGATAGGCAGGTACTTTTTTCTATCTTCCTCTGCGGAGGATGAAGTCAACCATCTCACGGAAAAGGGGACGGTAGGCTTCCTGAATGAAATCGATGGTAGAAAGCAGGTCTAATGCCTGACGAGCATATTCTTCAGCGCGCGACTCGGCATAGCGGATGCTGCCATAGGTATCCATCAGGTCACGGATATACTGCACTTCATCCGCCGTCTTCTGTTCACGGGGCTTGCCTAAGATAGCCTCGACACGCAGGCGCTCGTCGTTCGCGCAATGGCGCAGCAGATGGAGCAGGATGAGCGTCCGCTTACCCTCGTAGATATCATTCAATGATTGTTTTTTCTGTCCCTCAAAGTCGCCCGTGAGGTCGAGCACATCGTCACGAATCTGGAAACAAAGGCCCAACGGGTAACTGAATGCATAGATGCGCTGTAACTGTTCATCAGTGGCTCCCGCTAAGATAGCGCCCAAGCGCAAGGGACCAGCCACCGTGTAATAGACGGTCTTGCCGCTGACGGTGAAAAGCACATCACTGTCCGTCATGTCCTGCTTATTATCCTGCGTCCACTTGATCTCGGCATACTGACCGAAAGTGGTGCGACCCAACATCAAGAAGAACTCATGCTGCACACGACGGGCCAATGCGACATCCAACAGGCGGTAGTTCTCGCTGAGTACTCGGTGCATGCATTCGTGCAGGGTGTCACCGGCATTGACGGAAATCTCAGAACTGACTATATGGTGGAGGGCGGGTTTGCCGCGACGCTCCAGGGAGCCGTCCTCCCAGTCGTCGTGGATCAGAATCCAGTCCTCGCTCATCTGCATGGCCGTGGCCGTATAGACAGCCTTCTCCGACGAGCCGCTCATGGCCTCCGCCATCAGCATGACAAGGGCGGGACGCAGATACTTGCCGCGACGGGAGGGATAGTCGGTAATGATGTCCCAGTGCTCATCGAACAAGGACTTATACCGATCCTGACCCATCATGACAACGATCTCCCAGTCCTCCGCCTTAAACTGTCCAAGGCTCGCATCGATCACCTGACCGATGCGAGCCTTCTGCTGATCCAGATAGTCACTGAAAACCTCAGTCATAGCATGTCGGTCCAGTTATTCTGTCTCCGGAGCCTTACCGATGAGATCCATGAACTCGTCAAGTTTCGGCGTGATGATGATCTGCGTACGGCGGTTGCGCTGCTTGCCGAGTTCCGTGTCGTTGGTGGCAAGGGGATTATACTCACCACGGCCACCGGCCGTCAGACGCTTCGGGTCTACGCCATAGTCATTCTGCAGAGCCTGTACCACTGAAGAGGCGCGGAGGGCAGAGAGATCCCAGTTGTTACGGATATTCGGCTTCGAGATGGGCACATTGTCGGTATTACCTTCGATGAGCACATCATAGTCCTTATAGTCCTTGATGATCTTGGCAATCTTTGAAAGGGTCTGCGCAGCACGGCTGTTGATCTCGTAGGAACCACTCTTATAAAGCATATTGTCAGCCAAAGAGATATAGACCACACCCTTCAACACCTGCACATCAACTTCCTTCATCTCCTCCTTTGAGAGCGAGCGTGTCAGGTTGTTGGTCAGAACCATGTTCAGCGAGTCACTCTTGCTCTTCACCTCCACTAAGTGGCGGATATACTGGTTTGACTCGTTGATCTGATCAACCAGTTTCTCGATGGAGATATTGTTCTGATTGGCATTCGTCAGACTCTTGTCGAGAGACTCCTGAAGTTTTTCATATTTGGCCTCAGAAGTCTTCAACAACTGCTGCATACCTCTCTGCTGTTCTTCCAGACTGGCAATACGCGCATTCTTGGCAGCCAACTCTTCCTTTGCATTCTGCAAACTCTCGGTCAGTGACTTATTCTCAGTCTGGCAGTTAAGCAATTCCTTCTTCGATCCACAACTGGACAGCAAAACGACTGCTGCCAGCACTACAAACAATACATTCTTTTTCATACCTATTACAATATTTATTTGTGATTCGACTGCAAATTTACGCATTGAAAGCAAAAAACCATCAAAAGGTTTGCTGAATTAGAATTATTTTAATTAAATTTGCACTCAAAAACGATATTGAGATGAAAAAATGCAGATTCTTGCTTCTGTCAGTATTCTGCTTCGTGGGACTGGGTATCTGCTCACAAACCCCGGAAAAAGGTGTTTCCATGGCACTTGCTGCTCAACGGAAAGCCAACATCAGTAACGTCAAATATGAATTGACCTTCAATATCCCAACCAGTCAAAGAGAAAAGGTGTCCGGTTTGGCTGTTGTTTCCTTCAACCTAAAAAACAAAGCCGATGTGGTGCTTGACTTTCAGGGGAAGATTGACGGAGAAGTGTATGTCGAGAAGAAAAAGCGCAAGGTGTCTACAAAGAACGATCATATCATCGTCCCAGCAAAGTACCTGAAACC
>JAFWTK010000265.1 GCA_017518935.1 Prevotella sp. | reverse complement strand
GGAAGAGCAGAGATTGGCTCTCGCTCTGTCCCAGCATCAGGATCTGCCTGAGGAGTGGGAGAGCGTCCGTCTGATGTTGGGTGAACTGACTCTTGGTGAGGCGGAATACGATGCCGTCATGGCGCAGCGCAACACAAAACCGTCTGCCCTTCTGATCGCCCTGCGTATCATCTCGTCTGTCGCCGCCATCTATCTGATAGGACTGTTCTTCTATCTGCAACATGAACCAGTAGCCAAGGTCGAAACAGCATATAATAATAAGGTGGAGGAAAAACAGCCTGCGCCACAACCAGCATACTGCACAGAAGGTACACCCCGGGAAATCCTGATGTGCTATATGGAAAGGCGAGAGGCTCAACCTCATATTTATCAACAATTAAAACAGAAGAGTTATGAAAACCAATAGATTCCTGGTCATCGTGGCAGCCGCAGCACTGCTGATGATTTCATGTAGCAATAAAGACGATCGTATGCTCACCATCATCAACAAAGATGGCACTTGCAGTCGTGAGATGACATATCACCCAGACCAAGAGGACGTGATGGCGCCACTCAGTGAGACCATCAACGTCAATGGTATGATCTTCAGTTCTGGTTGGGAGCGCAGTTGGTCAGTCGTAGGCGACTCTGTCCGTCACGCTTGTCCAATGACACAGCAGCAATGGGACAGTCTGAAGAGTGTATTCCCTGACCAGAGTGTCATCGATAATATTCTGATGCACACCAAGCAGGAATACCCATTAGTCAGCGAGATGTGCGACTCACTGAATCGTGTGGCCCAAGAGTTGTTTAAGGATACAGCATCGCTCGAAAAGCAGTTCAAGTGGTTCTATACCGACTATGTCTATAAGGAAACGCTTTCCATTGCTGTTGTTGAAAAGGCTTTCTCCATTCCTCTCGACCGTTTTGTCAGTGCTGATACTGCATCGTATTGGTTTACAGGCCAGCCCAACCTTGCTGCTGATCTTACAGGCGCTGAACAGAAAGAGTTGCTCGACGGGATTGAAGGGAAAATCAGCCAGTGGTTCATTGCCTGTACAATGGCACATGTCTGTGAAATCATTGCCAACGAGCGCTATGACGAGGTGAAGAACCCACCTGTCAGCAAAGAGCAGTTTATCGCCTTAAAGGATTCCATCGTCATGTCGCCCGCTATGGGCAGATTAAACTTATTTGACGAGCCCGCGCAAGCCAGCAAGATTCTTGAGGAATACTTCCACTCAGATGCCTACACGCCATTATTCAGTGACAGCAAGATATGGGATAACCGTCTCGATGAAAAGTATAAATACTACAGTTTTCTTGTAATGATGAAACCTACGCTGGACTATGTCATGCCTGGCAAGGTGATCGATGCTGGTGCAGGAGTGATTGATGGCGACGTGATTCACTACAAATTCTCAGGCGAGCAACTGATTCCGCATCCTTACGTTGTTACCATCACCTCGCGAGTCACCAATGTCTGGGCATTCATCGTGACGATTCTCGTCATCCTCCTCGCCATAGGCAGTTTCTTCTCGAAACGCTTCGTACGTCAATAAAGGTAGGTAGGGCGCATTGCATCATCCTCTGAACTTTAATCCCCGAAACATTTGGCTGTTTCGGGGATTTTTCGTATCTTTGCCCCATCAAAACCTATACGATATGAATCTCAACCTCACATCTACCATCAAGATGCCTGACCACGCACTGCGGCGGCAGGTCATCGAACTCTGCCAGAAGGTAGGGAAACCACTATTGAAACTCTCCAAGAAAGACTATATGGACAATGGCCTCGGACACCTGGTAGAGCAGTTCGACGGACAGGCGGGACTCGTGAATATCGAGGTGTTCAACGAGTTGCAGCACACCATCACGGGATGGCCTGGCGGCAAGCCGAATGCCGACGACTCTACCCGTCCGGAACGAGCCTTGCCCTATCCCAAGCGCGTCATCGTCTTCTCTCCTCATCCCGACGATGATGTCATCTCGATGGGGGGCACCATCCGCCGACTGATCCAGCAGGGGCACGATGTGCATATCGCCTATGAGACCAGTGGCAATATCGCCGTTGCCGATGAAGAGGTGCGACTCTATATGCACTTCATCAACGGCTTCAACCAACTCTTTGGCAACGGCTCCGACGAGGTGATCAAGATCCGCTATCGCGAGATCATGAACTACATCAAGAAGAAGGAGGAGGGCGACCTTGACAACCAGACCGTCCTCACCGTGAAGGGATTGATCCGTCGTGGTGAGGCGCGAAATGCCTGTGGCTACAACGGTATCCACAAGGATCATATCCATTTCCTCGACCTGCCTTTCTACGAGAGTGGAAAGATAGAGAAATTGCCCGTGTCGGAGCGGGATGTCTGTATCGTGCAGGAACTCATCGCCGAGGTCCAGCCGCATCAGATCTACGTGGCTGCCGACCTGGCCGATCCTCACGGCACGCACCGCAAGTGTACGGATGTGGTGCTGGCTGCGATTGAGGAGGAGAAACAGGCGGGGGCTGAGTGGCTTGATGACTGTCGTGTGTGGATGTACCGCGGTGCCTGGGCAGAGTGGGATGTGGCCGATATCGAGATGTGCGTGCCGATGTCGCCCGAGGAACTCACGGAGAAGCGTAACGCCATCCTGCGCCATCAGAGTCAGATGGAGGGTGCACCGTTTATGGGCAACGACGAACGCCTGTTCTGGCAGCGTGCCCAAGACCGTAACCGCGCCACGGCGAAGCATTATGATGACCTCGGCCTTGCCTGCTACGAGGCGATGGAGGCGTTTGTGGAGTATAAAATTAGGAATTAGGAATTAGAAATTAGGAATTATGATTACTTCTATGCGCAGGGTTCTGCTTGTTCTTTTCATTTTTCACTTTTCACTTCTCACTTCTTCAGCGCAGTTGGTTGACTATGCCGTCGTTCCCCGGCCCCAGAGCATTGAGATTCAAAAGGGCGAGCCGTTTACGCTTTGGGGTGGCTTGGTGCAGATTGTGGCACCAGAGAATTTACAAGGCGAGGCCGAGTTTCTGCAGGCCTACCTCAAGGATATCACAAGCGAGACGCTGCCCATCGCCCAGAAACGTGAGAAGGGAATGAGATACATCGAACTCTCCGTATCCCCGAAGGTCACTGCCCCCGAGGGCTACGTACTCACTATCAATAAGAAAGGTATCACCATTGCAGGTGGCAGTGCTGCTGGTGTTTTCTATGGTGTCCAGACGCTCCGAAAGACCGTTGTTAACGCACGACAGTTACAACACGTCACGGAACTCACGAATCAGCCTTCTGCTTCCTCTGCGACGCCTCCCTTCACCCTTCTCTATCCCGTCGTGATCACCGATGCACCACGCTTCTCTTGGCGTGGCATGCACCTCGACTGCTCGCGTCACTTCTGGTCAGTAGATTTCGTCAAGAAGTTCATCGACCTGTTGGCGCTCCACAATATGAATGTCTTCCATTGGCATCTGACCGACGATCAGGGCTGGCGCATCGAGATTAAGAAGTGGCCGCGTCTCACCACCGTCGGTTCACAGCGTAGTGGCACCATCATCGGCACGAACTCCGACCTCGACGACGGCATCCCCTACGGCGGCTATTACACGCAGGCTGAACTCCGCGAGGTCGTCGCCTACGCCGCAGCCCGCCATATCACCATCGTGCCCGAGATCGATATGCCCGGCCACATGTTGGCAGCCCTTGCCGCCTATCCCGAACTGGGTTGTACGGGTGGCCCTTATCAGGTGGGTCACTACTGGGGCGTGTATAAGGATGTGCTCTGCGTGGGCAATCCCCGCGTCTATGAGTTTGTGCAGGATGTGCTCACGGAG
>JAFWTK010000264.1 GCA_017518935.1 Prevotella sp. | reverse complement strand
CCTACTCATCGTCGATGATGTCGTCACCACAGGAGCCACCGTCATCGCCTGTGCCAAAGAACTATGCAAGGCTGGTGGTGTCCGTATCAGCGTCCTCTCCCTCGGCCTCGCCAAAAACTGATCAGGCGTACGATAGACCCAACGAATTTGTTGGATAACATTTCGCCTTCGAGAAATTACCCAACGAATTTGATGGGAAACATTTCTCCTTTGATAAATTACCCAACGAATTTGATGGGTAACATTTTACCTTCGAGAAATTACCCAACGATTTTGATGGGTATTATTTTGCCTTCGAGAAAATACCCAACGTATTTGATGGATAACTTTTCACTTTCAAAAAAGAGAGAACTGCATAGGTTTGACTTTATCATTTGTGTGTCAACAAAGCCATTCAGAGTATTTCAATCATCTAATAATCAAATAATTGTGTTTTCAAACTGTGTCAACTTTTCATAGCCTCTTGACAAGAGGTTTTTTGTTTTGTATCTTTGCAGCAGCAAACTTAAAAACAAAACGATTATGACAAGAGGAAAATCTATTTGTAAGGTGATGGTAAGTCTGTTTATTGTGCTTGCCTGTAATGAGTCTGAAATGATGGCGCAAACTCAAAAGGATGGTTACGTAGATGAAGACAGAGTGTATGATGTTGTGGAACAAATGCCTCAGTTTTCTGGTGGACATGAGAAACTAAAGGAGTTTATAGAGAAAAACAAGCGATACCCCAAATCTCTACAAGACTGCGGTATTCAGGGACGGGTGGTTGTTACTTTTGTAGTGGAAAAGACTGGTAAGATTTCATACGCAAAGGTGGCCAGAGGCGTGGATCCTGCATTAGACAAAGAGGCACTTCGTGTTGTCAGGAAAATGCCCCGATGGATTCCAGGAAAAATGGGTGGGAAGAATGTGGATGTAAAATATACGATACCTGTTGATTTCAGGCTTCATTAGTGCGGAGGATAGCAATGTCTATTTTCTTGTTGAGCCTGCTCTTTGTGCTGCGGATGGCTTGTTCCGAACAACAGAAAGAGTGGGCTTTTTGTTTGTCAGTCTTGCCAAAGTACTCCATGATGCAGAAGAATGTTTCCTTGGGGGTGAGCGACGAGGAGGCTTTGCTGAGGGTATTGGCAAGGGTAGCATCAACCATCGGGAGAGTCTTGAGCACAGCCTGCTCTTCTTGTTTACCCATCTGGCTGATGTTTTGGTCGTTGATGATGGCAAAAAGTACGTCGATACCCATCTTGGTCTCACCTATTTGCAACTGCTGGTGATTTTCATCTTCCGTATCTGCGGATGAGGTGGTTTCAGACAAACGCATCAATTCATCCTTCAGTTCCTGTCTGACAGAAGTGATACGCTGGCGATACAGACGGCTCAGTGATTTCGTGCGATGGAAATACCAGAAACCGAGGCCTCCAAGCAACAACAGGAGTATCAAGATGGCAAGGATATAAGGCTGTTGCTGCCGATTCGCCTTCTGTTGTTCCACCTGCAACTGCACATCCATCACATTCACATACACATCAGGGGAGATACTCTGCATCAACAGTTGTAATTCCTCTTGTTTGCCTTCCCGATAGTAGATATAACAGAGCAGGGTGAGGGCACCACACTCCAGCGTGGAATCCTGGCTCAGCATAAACGAACGATAGGCGTAGGTCTCTGCTTTCGAAAGAGAGTCGCTGAACATCTCCTGATAGGCCCACTCCTGATAGACAGCAGCACTATCAATGACATCCTCCGATTGTATGTAGGAAGACTTTGTCCATTCCGTCTGGCAGGCTGTAGCCAGACAAAGTACTACCATCAATACTAATGATATACGTTTCATCGGGTGCAAAGATATATATTTTTTTCCATAATTCCAAATTCTCTTTGTGTCAATATTCGTATTGGGATAAAAGCAACCGACTGACATTCAGTCCATTCCGTATTCCTGGTGTGTCAACCCTCTTACCCCTATTGCAGGAAGCAGGAATCCGTTGTATCTTTGCAGCGACGTACTTATCAATCAGTAGTGTTAATCCGATAAGTTTGAATCTAACAAATGGAGCCGCCAAGTGGTGCGAGGGCAGTTGCAGGCACTTGACGGCTTCTTTATTTCGGAAAATCTCAAATTTATTTGGTTTTTCGCTTGCTTATTAGTACCTTTGCAACCAAATATATTATAAGGTATGAATATTAAGAATCAATTAGCCAGAAAACTGATGGATATCAAAGCCATCAAGTTGCAGCCAAACGACCCGTTTACATGGGCTTCGGGCTGGAAGTCACCCATCTATACAGACAACCGCAAGACGCTGTCGTTCCTCGATGTGCGTTCGTTTGTGAAACTCGAACTCTGTCACGCCATCCAGGAAAATTTCCCTGAGGCAGAGGCTGTGGCAGGTGTCGCCACCGGAGCCATCGCACAAGGTGCACTCGTGGCAGACCAGTTGGGCTTGCCCTTCTCGTATGTCCGTCCGAAGCCGAAGGATCACGGTATGGGCAACCAGATAGAGGGTGAGATCAAGAAAGGCGCGAAGGTCGTGGTGGTAGAAGATCTGATCTCTACTGGCGGTTCATCGCTGAAGGCTGTGGCAGCCCTGCGTGAATACGGCGTAGAGGTAATAGGCATGGTAGCCTCGTTCACTTATGGTTTCCCTGTGGCAGAGCAGGCTTTCGAGGAGGCAGGTGTGAAACTCATCACCCTCACCGACTATGAGCATGTGATAGAGGAAGCCGCCAAGACAGGCTATATCAAGGAAGAGGAAAAGGCCGTCCTCGCCGAATGGCGCAAGAGCCCCTCTACGTGGAAACAAATATGAGTTAGAAAACAATATGTAAGATAGAAAAAATGGGATTATTTGGAAGTGAAAGCAAATTCGAGAGTAGCGTGAAACTCATCCCCTACCCTCAACAGGCCGTCTATGCCAATATCAGCGACCTGCGCAATCTGGAGAAAGTACAGGATCGCGTGCCTGAAGATAAAGTCAATGATTTCAAATACGACGAGGATACCATCAGTCTCAACGTATCTCCTGTGGGAGAACTGAAACTCCGCATCTGCGATCGGGAGGAGCCGAAGTGTGTGAAGTTCGAGACGGTGCAGTCGCCTGTGCCCTTCAACGTATGGATCCAGGTTCTGCCTGTCGACGAGAACAACTCGAAAATGAAGGTGACGGTAAAGGCAGAACTCAACCCCTTTATCAAAGGCATGCTTGAAAAGCCCATGCAAGACGGCGTGGAGAAGATCGCCGATGCCCTCGCACAAGTACATTATACCTAGGATCTCCTAGGCTATCCTAGGAATTCCTAAAAAGCAATACAACATGAAACTCTGGGAAAAAAACTTTGAGATCAACAAGGAGATAGAGCGCTTCACCGTCGGACGGGATCGTGAGATGGATCTCTATCTTGCCAAGTACGACGTATTAGGTTCTATGGCCCACATCACGATGCTCGAAAGCATCGGCCTACTGGAAAAAGACGAACTGACGCAGTTGCTGGCTGAGTTGAAGACTATCTACCATCTGGCAGAGCGTGGGGAGTTTGTCATCGAGGACGATGTGGAGGATGTCCACTCTCAGGTGGAGATGCTCCTCACCCGCAAACTCGGCGACATGGGTAAGAAGATCCACTCTGGCCGTAGCCGCAATGACCAGGTACTTGTAGACCTCAAACTATTCACCCGCCATGAACTCAAGGAGATAGCCGACGAAGTGAAGATCCTCTTCGACGAACTCATCCAGAAGAGCAACCAGTACAAGGACATCCTGATGCCGGGCTACACCCACCTCCAGATAGCGATGCCCTCATCGTTCGGACTGTGGTTCGGGGCCTACGCCGAGAGCCTCACCGATGACATGCTCTTCCTGCAGGCCGCCTATAAGATGACCAACCGCAACCCCCTCGGCTCTGCCGCCGGCTACGGTTCTTCCTTCCCCCTGAAACGCACAATGACAACGGAACTCTTAGGCTTCGACTCGATGGACTACAACGTGGTCTATGCCCAGATGGGCAGAGGCAAGATGGAGCGTAATGTGGGCTTCGCCATCGCCACCATCGCCGGTACCATCGCCAAGATGGCCTTCGATGCCTGTCTGTTCAACTCACAGAACTTCTCCTTCGTGAAACTGCCGAAGGAATGCACCACAGGCTCCAGCATCATGCCCCACAAGAAGAACCCCGATGTCTTCGAACTCATCCGTGCGAAGTGCAACAAACTCCAGTCGCTGCCCCAGCAGGTGACCCTCATCATGAACAACCTGCCCTGCGGCTATTTCCGCGACCTGCAGATCATCAAGGAAGTCTTCCTCCCTGCCTTCGGCGAACTGAAAGACTGCCTGCAGATGGCAGCCTATATCATCAACAAGATAGAAGTCAACGAGCATATCCTCGACAACCCGATGTACGACCCAATGTTCAGCGTCGAGGAAGTGAACCGCCTTGCCGCCAATGGCATGCCCTTCCGCGATGCCTACAAAAAGGTGGGACTCGACATCGAAGCCGGTACCTTCAAGGCTTCCCACGATATCCACCATACCCACGAGGGCAGCATCGGCAACCTCTGTAATGACCAGATCCAAGCCCTGATGCAACAAACTCTCGACGGCTTCCACTTCGAACGGATGACAGCCGCAGAGCAGGCTCTGCTGAAATGATAAGTGATAAGTGATGAACAAGAAACATAAGATAAGGACAGGGATCAAAAGACTGTGGTATGCAATGGCTCTGCCACTACTCTTCACATTCCTTTCTTCCTGTCAGGTGGAAGATGCCATCTCCCGCAACTACCATTGCTACTTCATCTTCGACACCTCGCTCCATCCCCTGCCCTGTCAGTTGACGGCGATCCTCGGCAACCCCGGACATTTCTGTATGGTGGAGAGCGATATGTACGGAGGTGTACGCCGCCTGAAGACCACCCGCAACTACGACGGCGCCAAAGAGGACATCCTCCTCCGCACGGAAAAGGAGAGCCAGATATCCTACGCCCTCGGTGCCAACAACTGCATCATCATCGGCACCAGCAGTTACGATAACCGTCTGATAGCCTACGACGGACAGTGCCCCAACTGCCTGAAGGAGTATAACGATACGAACTATCCCCTCAAATGGCAGAAAAGCGGACTGCAACTCCACTGTGCCAAGTGCGGACGCTCCTACGATGTCAACAACGGTGTCATCACTAGCGGCGACGCAGGCATCCAACTCTCTGCCTACATGGCAGCCTTCGACGGCATCCTCCTCCGCGCCTGGAACTGAAATAGCACTTAATATCCAAAATAATTAATAAAAAGTTTGGCGGTTTCGCGAAATAGCCGTACCTTTGCATCCGCAAAACCCCATCGCCGCAATGGTGGAATTGGTAGACACGAGGGACTTAAAATCCCTTGACCCGAAAAGGTCGTGCGGGTTCGAGTCCCGCTCGCGGCACAATAAAATCCCTATTTTTATGCAGAAAAAACATTTCATTCTCCTATCAGCCACAACCGTGATGTTCCTTTCATCCTGCTCCAGTAAACTGGGCGTACTGTCGGCTGATAACTTCACCGTGACCCCGAACCCCTTAGAGACACAGGCCGGTACCGTGCCCGCCACCATTAACGGTCATTTCCCTGAGAAGTACATGAACAAGAAAGCCGTCGTCACCGTCGTTCCCGAACTGCGCTATTCCAACGGACAGACGGTGCAGGGCAACAGTGCCACCTTCCAGGGTGAAAGTGTGCTGGGCAACGACCAGACCATCTCCTACCGTCTCGGCGGCAACTATACGATGAAGACCAACTTCGCCTACGCCGACGACAACAAGGCCGACATGTACCTCACCTTCGATGCCCGCATCGGCAAAAAAACAGTCAAGGTGCCTGCCGTGAAAGTCGCAGAGGGCATCGTCGCCACGTCGGAACTCTACAGGCAGACACTCAGCACCGCTCAGGCCGCCATCGCCCCCGATGCCTACCAGCGCATCAGCAAGCAGAAGCAAGAGGCTAACATCAAGTTCCTCATCCAGCAGGCCACCCTGCGCAAGAGCGAACTGGCCAATAACTCCGTTCAGGAGTTCGTCCGTATGCTGGAAAAGATCAATGCCGACCGTGAGGGCCTCAACCTCGAAAATGTCGAGGTATCAGCCTACGCCTCTCCCGATGGCGGTTTCAGTATCAACGACCGTCTGGCCAATGAGCGCCAGAAGGTGTCGGAGCAGTATGTCAACGACGAGTTGAAGAAGATCAAGATGAATGCCAATGTCGATGCGAAATACACCGCCCAGGACTGGGAGGGTTTCCAGGAACTGGTGAAGGCCAGCGACATTCAGGACAAGGATGTCATCCTGCGTGTGCTCTCCATGTACAAGGATCCCGAGGAGCGTGAGCAGCAGATCAAGAATCTCTCCTCCGCCTTCCGCGATCTGGCCGACGGCATCCTGCCACAGTTGCGCCGCTCCCGCCTCACCATCAACTACGAGACGGTGGGACGCAGCGACGATCAGATCCTGCAACAGATTAATACTGATGCCACGAAACTCAGCATCGAGGAACTGCTCTATGGCGCTGCTTTGAAGGAAGACCTCAATGCCAAGGAAGACATCTACAAACTGGCTACGGAAATCTATCCCCGCGATGCTCGCGCCTACAACAACCTCGCCACCATCCAGTATGCACGGGGTAACTACGACGCAACCCGCCAGTACATCCAGAAGGCTCAGTCCTTAGCAGGCACACTGCCTGAGGCACAGGCCAACCTCGGTATGCTGGCCCTGAGAAACGGCGACCTGAAGACCGCCGAGCAACTCATTGCCAGTGCCACTGGTGCCAACGGCTTGGAAGAGGTGCTAGGCAACCTGCATCTGGCACAAGGCAACTACGCCCAGGCTGAGCAGGACTTCGCCGAGATCTACAGCAACAGTGCCGCCCTCGCCCAGATTCTCAACAAGAACTACGCCTCGGCAGCCGTCACGCTGAAATACGTGAAGAACCCCGATGCCACCACAGAGTACCTGAAAGCCATCCTCGCCGCCCGCATGGGTAACAACAGCGATGCCATCGAGGCCCTGAAGAATGCCATCATCAAAGACCGTTCATTGGAGAAATATGCCGTCAACGACTTAGAGTTGAAGGCTATACAACACCTCATAAAGTAAGAAGTGATGAGTGATAAGTAAAAGTGAGATGAGTGTTATGAGACAGAAAGTGAAAAGAATATGGCAACTTCGTCTGCTGCTTATCCTTATCACTTATCACTTATCACTTATCACTCTCTTGTCCTCCTGCGGCCCTGACCGCGGTTTCTTCCGTCTGGAGGGCGAGTTCAGGGGCTTTAATCAGGGGGAGTTCTACGTGTACAGCACCGACGGCGGCCTCCGCCGCCCCGACACCATCGGCGTGAAGGGCGGACGGTTCACCTACCAGGTGCCCCTCGACTCCGCCGCCACCTTCGTCCTCGTCTTCCCCAACTTCTCCGAGATCCCCGTCATCGGCGCCTCCAGAGCCAAGGTAGAGATCGAGGGCGATGCCTCCCACCTGAAAGAGATCGAGGTGCGCGGCACCAAGGAGAACGACCTGCTGACAGGCTTCCGCCTGAAGGTCAGTGAGATGATGCCGCCAGAGACCGTCCGCGAGGCTGCCGACTTCATCACGAAGCATCCCGAGACCCTCGCCAGCACTTTCCTCCTCAACAAATACTTCGTCCAGGCGCCGACGCCCGACAACAAGCAGATGCTCTCCCTGGCGAAGGCCATCCTTGAGGCCCGTCCCGGCAACAAGCGCATCGCCGCCCTCGTCCGTCACCTCGAAGGGCTCCAGTCCCTCCGCGACGGCGCCACGCTGCCCAAGTTCACCGCCATCGACATCAAAGGTAAGCCCATCTCCTCCGGCGATCTCTATGCCCCTGTCAATGTCATCACCACCTGGGCCTCGTGGAACTACGAGAGCCAGAACATCCAGCGCCAACTGCGTCGGCGGGAGAAGGAGAAGGGGGCCAGCCGCCTGCGCATCCTCAGCATCTGCCTCGATGCCAATGCCAAGGAGTGCCGCCGCCTGATGGATCGCGACTCCATCACGTGGGCTAACATCTGCGACGAGCGCATGTGGGACAATCCCATCCTCGCCACCCTCGGACTCTCGCGCATACCGGATAATATCATCACCGACAGTCAGGGGCGCATCCTCGCCCACTCACTGCCTGTGGCTGAACTCAACAAAAAAATCGAAGAATTACTGAAATGAAAACATAACAACATTTATTCACTCAAAATCTTAATACTATGCTTGTCAAGACATTTTGTGCAGCCGTTGTGGGGCTGGAAGCCACCACCATCACCATCGAAGTGAATCTAACCCGAGGGGTACAGT